>JBBFLL010000013.1:0-72074 GCA_037479045.1 Brevinematales bacterium
CCCATTATTAAATATGTGTTATTATATTTAACATACAAATATTTGTCAAATATTATAGCGGAGCTAAGCAGATATGCCAAATTACCCCGTCAATCTCCACCCCCCAAACCCCAACCTTCAACCTTCAACTTTAAACTTTATAACTTTCCAACTGCCTTTCGTGGCTCCCTCTATTCAAATATTTATCCATCACCTTACCTTAATCTCAAACTCCCTTATAACCTCTTTCTCCACACCATTAAGCTGGAATTTTGTAGTTAATACACAGGGAATAGGTCCGGGGGCAAACTTGTTGGCATCGGGTAGTTCTTCACCAACGCTTTTCCAACTACAGTTATTTGATATAGTTAAAGGTAAAAAGAAATCTATTCCTACAAGTTTATCATTGGTATAATAGTCACCATTTCCGAATTTTAGCATATCTGAATTATTCACTTTCATTATTACTTCTTTTAGATACAATATATCTGAAGACGTGTTGTTCTCAGCTATAAAGTCTATATAAGGCCCAACAGTATAAATGATACCCTCTACTCCTCTAACTTTTACCCAAAACTTAATGCCATTTTCATCATAGATAGTCTTTGTTTCTCTTACATAGTTTCGGCAACTACATGTCATAAACATACATCCAACCAAAACAATACCTAATAATTTTTCCATAACTATATCCTCCTAAATTTTTTTAAAAAAGCTATCTTTCATAAGAAGGATCATCATATAATCCCTTTCTTTTCTTCTTTTCTACTTTGTTTCTAACTTCTTTTAAAAGATCTTCAAACTCTTTCGGATTTTCAATTCCCAACCAAACTAGTGGTTCTAAAAACACAGCCAATTCAAAGGCTCTCAGCTTTGATAACACATGTCTTTGTCTCGGATTAAATTTTCTATGATCACTTTGAACTGCTTCTCTGGCAGATCTACCAGTAAATACATTCGCTCCATACCAGTATCCTTTACCAAGTAAATAATCATGAATATATCCACGCTCATCAGGATAGTCTTTAATTCTGTGTTCTTTTCCATGTCTTTCATCCTTATAAGCATCCCTTTTCAATCCCACATTATACCCCCAGACATTATCAAGATATGAACCAAAATTACCTCCACCTTCGGCAAATTCACCCTGGTTATATGTCATAAATAACAAGTCAAATTGTCCTGAACCACCTGTGTCTGCATAGACTGTAAATAGTGGACCATCTATCGAAAAATCTATAAATAAACCCACATCACTGTGACAACCAATATTAAGCCCCACTTTTCTTAACCCTAACATATATATATCAAAACCCATCGATTTTTCTTTGTTATTCCAATAAATGAAATTTTCACTTTCGACTACTCCTCCTATAGACAAAATAAGATTATAGGTTATACCACGACTTCCACCTTTCGGATTGTCTTTCGTCCATTTCGCAAACTCTGAATTCGAAATTATCGGACCATAACCAAATTAGGTCCCAAATATTTTACGAAAAATCTCCGCTTACAGAGTAAAAACCCAGCAGAGGATTAAAACAAACAAAAATTTAAAAATTAAACTTTCCTTTCTACCAACGGAACAATTTGTTTTATGTCTATATCTCTTTTATTTACTATAAAAAACTTATCAAGTAAAATCCTGTCTACTCCTTCATCAACTCTTACATAATGAAGTTTGTCTCCTCCCATATCGACTTCATTACTATAAGGACGGGTATACTCAGCAAAAAAGATCATTTTGTTATCCCTCGAAAATACAGGATATATAGTGGCTTGATATGGCCTTAATATTATCTTTCTGTTTTTACCATCTAAGTCCATTATCTGTAAGAAAAAATCTGCGTCTTCTTTGTCTATATCTATCCAATAGCTTGTCATAAAAATCAACTTGCTGCTTGTCCTGTCAAAATTAAATAAATCACAACCACTGGAATAATCTCCCCAGAATCCCCTTACAACCTTTTTCTCCTTCCGATCGTATAAGTATAAAAATGTTTTGTTCTTAATAATTATTTGAAACGCTACATATTTTCCATCAGGCGAATATCTTACCTCATCTCCAAAGTATACTAAATCTCTCAACTTCATTTTTTCACTCTTTATATAGCCCATCAAGTTATCAAAATATTTCTTCTTCCTGCTCTCCTCATCAATACATCCACACCCAACAAGCAATACCACTACAAACAAAAATATTATTTTCTTCATTCTGATCCTCCCCACTTACTTGGTTCTGTAAAGTATTTCATATATGAAATACTTTTATTTTATTGCTATAATTATCTCCTCGTTTTAATAAAATTTCAGTCTATCACATACAAACATTTTCTAATTTTGGATAAAAAATGTCAATAGACAAAAGTCACAATTTTTGAAAAATTTATATTAAAGCCTTAAAATAATTAGTGAAAGGAGTATTTATGCTTACAAAAGAAATTTATGAAAAGTGTAAAAAAAGAGCTTTAAAATTCTTAAAAAAGGCAAAAATTGTTATTACGGATAAAGAGGCTAATGAAATGGAAGTTGCCGAATATGGGCTTGGTATGGTAGACAAAATTGGGCTTGAACTTATCGTTTATGTAAATACAGATAGATGTTGTGCAAAAGAACTCATATTATTCCCTTATCAAACCTGTCCAGAACATCGTCATCCTCCTGTAGAAGGTGAGCCGGGGAAAGAGGAAACATTCCGATGTAGATGGGGAAAGGTTTATCTATATGTTCCGGGAGAACCAACAAAAAATCCAAAAGCTAAAATTCCAGAAGGAAAAGAAAAATTTTTCACCGTCTGGCATGAGATAGAACTAAACCCGGGAGAACAATATACCTTACAACCAGATACACTTCACTGGTTTCAGGCTGGTCCCAAAGGAGCAATTGTATCAGAATTTTCAACAAAAAGCCGTGATGAATATGATATCTATACCGATCCAGCTATAAAAGCAGATCTTTCAAGGAAAATATGATATGTTCGATGTTGTAAGTTTAGGAGAACTTTTAATAGATTTTACTCCGGTACTCATAGATAAAAAAATACTTTTTGAAAAAAATGCCGGTGGTGCCCCCGCCAATGTAGCTGTTGGAGCTTCAAAATTAGGACTTAAAACTGCTTTCATCGGAAAAGTTGGTAATGATGGATTTGGACATTTTCTTAAAAAAACCCTTGAGCTTTATAAAGTTGACACTTCAGGTCTTGTTATAGATGACAATTTCAACACTACCCTTGCTTTTGTAGAACTTGATGAAAAAGGTGATAGAAGTTTCACTTTTGTAAGAAAAAACGGAGCCGACACAAAACTAAAAGCAAAAGAATTAAAACCAGAGATAATTAAAAATACAAAAATCTTTCATTTTGGTTCTCTATCAATGACAGACGAACCTTCCTTTTCAACTACTCTCAAAGCTATAAAAATGACAAATGGTTTAATTTCGTTCGATCCAAACCTAAGAAAATCTCTCTGGAAAGATTTAAAACTTGCAAAGGAAAGGATTCTTAAGGTAATAAAGTATGCAAATATTCTTAAACTCTCCGAAGAAGAACTATACTTTTTAACAGATATAAGCGATCTTAAAAAAGCAGTAGAACACATTAAACAAAAATTCGGGACAAAAATAATTCTAATAACACTTGGAGAAAAAGGGAGTTTTTATCAGACAAAAGAAAAAAGTGGATATGTTGAAGCTATGAAAGTTAACCCGATTGACACAACTGGAGCAGGAGACTCCTTTCTTGCTGCCTTTCTATACTATTTTATTTCAAACAAAAACTTTAATATCGAAGAAGCATTAAAATTTGCAAACACTGCAGCAGCTATAACAGTCACAAGAAGAGGGGCAATACCAGCTCTTCCAACTCTCGATGAAATAAATAATTTCAAAAACAAAGCTCCATTTTGATTCCATCTTCATCAAGGTAATAATTTTTAAGAATTTTTCTCTTCTTAAATCCAAGGCTCTCATACAGTTTTACAGCAGAATGGTTTGATTCTCTTGCCTCAAGAGTTATTTTCTTGAAATTTCTCTTAAACTCACCAATTCTTAATTTAAGGTATTCTTTCCCAAATCCCTTACCCCTGAAAGCGGGATCAATACAGAAAGTATAAAGTCTTACTCCTGAACTATTCTTCCTTGTAAAATAAGTTGCCCACCCTACTGGCACATTATCTTTCAAAATTATGTCTGTTATAATTGATTGATTCTTGTTGTTAAGAAAATGTTTTATCTGATAGATTTTAAACCTATCAATCTCATTAAAACTTTTCCTTTCAATATCTATCATAAATGGCAAATCAGATGTGGTTGCCTTTCTATAATTCAACATAAACCTTCAAATTCTTCGCCAACAAGATATTTTATGATCCACTCGTAAATTTTCGGAGATTTCTGATCTTCAAGTCCACTGTCAATGTTGGGGTTATCATTTACTTCTATTACATAAAATTCGCCATCTATTTCCTTTATATCAATTCCATAGAGCCCTTTACCTATGGAATTCCCTGCTTTTCTTGCAACCTCAAGTAATTCAGGATTTACACTTTCTATATCTACACCTTCCACATCACACTGTATAGTCTTTCCATTTTCGTCCTCATCAACAATTTTCCAAGCATTTCCATTCATTACATACTTAACTACGGATATAATTTTTCCATCAAGCATAACCACACGATAGTCAAACTTGCTTGGCATGTATTGCTGAACTATTATTAGATCAGCACGTCTGAAAAACCTCTTACCTATCTTTAAAACATCTTCAGGCTTATATGCCCTATCCACATAGGCTGAAAAACTGGAATTCGGGGCTTTTAAAACCACAGGCATGCCAAGTTGTTCAAGTATATCTCTTGCATTTTCTATTGTTAACTCTTCCTTATTGAGAAACAATGTTTCAGGAAAAGGCACATTAGCCTTTTTCAAGTGAGAATACATATTTACCTTGTCAGAGCAAATTCTTATATCTTTTGAACTGTCAAGAACCTTTATTTCATTCAATTCTGCAAGTCTTGATATAACATAGCTATTATTAAGTGGGTCTGTCAATGCTCTTATAAAAATAGCATCATAATTTTTAAAATATTTAATATCATCTTTGAAAATGAAATCAAGAGTATGTCCAAGTTCTATAGCCACTTCTCTGAATCTGAATAACGCATTTAATTCACCAGAACGTCTTAAACTACTTCTTTCTGTAAAAATTGCTATTTTCTTTCCCATTTTCCCATCTTCTCTAATAATTTTTTCTCATTTATTGACAATGCATTATATGGTAACGGCTCTATTGAACTCAACAAATAAGTATCGGAAGTTACTATAACCTTTATTTTCATAAGAGGTATTTTAAATACCTTGAATATATTTTCTGCAAATGAGTTATACTCTGGAATTGTTGTCTTACCTAAAATACAACGTATTGTGTCAAGTCTATACTCTTCCTTTGGAAGTTTTTGAAAAACTGCAAAATATTTGTCAGTAAGAGTAAGAGATTTCAAATGTTTAATATAAGATTTTTCATCTTCTATCATAAAAGAATTATTTGAAAATGGATTCATTGAATATCCAAGAAGTGGATAATAATTATTTGGAGTTTTTGCAGTTGCAATAAAATAATCAGGCACATTTATATTTGCTTTCTTCGCCTTTTCAAGAGTAATAGCAATAATATATGCATCAAGAGCTTCTTCTGGTGTAGGATGGACTACAAGACCTTTAATATAAAAGTCAACACTCTTATAATACCCTTCTTGAAGATAACTATAATCTCCAAAAAGATTGAAATATATTGATTTTTTACCAAGTATCGTCTGGCTCGACTTAAACAGCCATAGTTCATTCATATAAATTTTTATCAACCTTTTTCCGAACAAACCATTCAACAAAACAAATCTTTATTTAATTTAAAATATTGTAAAATAAATTTTATCTATATTTTGACAACACCCAATCAGAAAAAGGCTGACTTATTTTTACCTCTTTATCTAATAAAAGATTTATAAATTATAATGCAACAAAAAAACTAAGTCAAAAAATATAAACGAAAAATTAATAAAAACTTTATTGAAAAAAAAGAAGAAATTTCTTATAATTAATAAGAAAAAATAATTTTAATTAAAAATGCGGGGGAAACTGAAAAATGGAGATGTTGGAGATGGATATGCTTTGTGTAAAAGGCTTTGAAGATTGTGAAGAAGACCAGCTCATAAGAGACCTTATATTCAACAAAGGTTATGACCTTGATAAGGTTTTTGAGGCTCTTCCAGAAAAAAAAGATGGTAAATTCTTTTCAAAACTTATATATTACCTTTCAACCATCGAATTATCAGAAGAAGAAGCAGAAAAGGCTTACCAAAATATTATCGAACATAAGAAATTTCTTTCCGAAAAACTATCAAGAAATGTGCCACTAAGGGTTGCATCTCTTGACTACTTTTTTAATATAACTGGGATATTAAAGAACCCAAAATTCATAGAGCTTGAATTGTTTGAAAAGATGGTTAAACAAACAAGAGAAGACCCAAAAACAGGCTGTTATAATGCAAGGTTCCTATCAGAAATGGTTAATAAAGAAATCAATCGTTCTTTAAGATATGGGCTTTCTTTTTCTCTTATTTTGATTGATATAGATAATTTTAAAGCTATAAATGACACTTACGGACACCTGTTTGGAGATAAAATACTCATAGATTTTTCAAATGCTATACATCAAAGCATAAGAAGAGAAGACATAGCCGCAAGATATGGTGGTGATGAATTTGCTGTTGTTTTACCTCATACTGGAAGGCTCGGTGCAAGATTCGTTGCAGAAAGAATAAAAGAAAATTTTCAAAACATCTTTTCAAAAGATGAATATAGAAAGAAAGGTGTTGTCGTCTCATTTTCAGCCGGTATAGCAACCTACCCTCGTGATGCAGAGGATTATGAATCTATGATAGAAGTTGCAGATAAAGCTCTATATCAGTCAAAACTCTCCGGCAAAAACACAATAATTTCATATGGAGAAAAAGAAGACTCCTCTTTTTCTTTCATTTAATTTCTTAAGATTTGAGAGGTTTTATGTTTACTGATTTTGACATTAATAGGCTTAAATTTGACGAAAATGGTTTGATTCCTGCTATTATTCAGGATGCTATCAGTGGAAAAGTTTTAATGCTTGGTTATATGAATAAGGAAGCGTTGACAAAAACAATAGAAAGTGGTAAAACATGGTTTTACAGCCGTTCAAGAAAAACTTTGTGGAATAAGGGTGAGACATCAGGAAATTTTCACAATGTAAAAGAAATATTTTACGATTGCGACGAAGATACCTTGCTTGTTAAAGTTGTGCCAGAAGGCCCAACCTGTCATACAAACAATTATTCCTGTTTCTACAGAGCAATTAAGGGTGATGAAAATAGTCAACTAAACAAATCCTCAATACTTAACGAATTATATGAGATTATACTTGAGAGAAAAAAGTTAAATCCAGAAAATTCCTACGTGGCAAAAAAGATGAGAGAAGGTATAGATAGAATCTTAAAGAAAGTAGGAGAAGAGGCTGGAGAAGTAATAATAGCCTCAAAAAATGGCTCTAAAGAAGAAATTTCGTGGGAAGTTGCTGATCTTATTTTTCATTTATTTTTAGTTCTTGCTTATTATGATATGTCACTTGATGAAGTTTACGATAGGCTTATAGAAAGGAAAAAATGAAGAAAATTTTTGTCCCTCAAGAATACATCAAAGAAAACATTATAACAATAAAAGGTGAAGATTTTCATCATATAAAAAATGTCTTAAGAAAGAAGGTTGGAGACATTGTTGAAATCTCCGATTTTGGCTGGCAATACAAGGCAGAAATCTTTTTAATAAATTCAGACTCAATAAAGCTTAAAATCTTAGAAAAAAGTATATTACCCCCTCAAGAAGTAAAAATTAGGCTTTTTCAGTCAATCCCAAAGGGCAAAATGGAAGATTTACTTGCTAAAACGACCGAACTTGGTGTATGGGAATTTTATCCAATTATCACAGAAAGAACAATCGTAAAAATAGATGAAAAAGAAAAAAAATTAGAAAAATGGAATAAGATAATTATTGAAAATGCAAAAAAAGTTGGAATTCCTACTCCAATGAGACTCTATAACATAATAAATCTATCAGAAGTCAATAAATTTACCTCTCAAGATGAGCCAAAAATAGTATTCTGGGAATGTGAAGAAGAAAATAATCTCTATAGTTTTCTTAAAAAGATTGATTCTACACAACCTATAAATATTCTAATAGGCCCAGAAGGGGGATTTTCTATAAAAGAGATTGAATTATTAAAAAAGTTTGGTTGGACAACCATAAGTCTCGGCAAAAGAATATATACAGTTGAAATAGCAACACTCGTAAGTATCGCCAACATTCTATATGAGCTTGAAAAAAAGCCTAAATAGCTATACTCTGGGCTGGTTTCCCAATATAATACCCCTGAGAATAATCAACACCAAGTTCCTTTGATTTCTTGAATATTTCTTCTGAATGGACAAATTCAGAAATAGTCTTAAGTTTAAGCTCTTTTGCAAAGTTAACAATAGTTTTAGTAATAATCTGAGCATTATAATTATCAGCAAGATGATCGATTAAGCAAGAGTCAAGTTTTATGTAATCCACATCAAGTTTCATAAGGTGATCAAAGTTTGAATATCCACTACCAAAATCATCAATAGCTATCTTACATCCCAGGTCTTTAACCTGCTTTATGAAATCCTTTACTTTATCATAGTTTTCAATACCTTCGGACTCAAGTATTTCAAAAATTATTCTTGGAGCTACATTTTTGTTTTCAATGAGTGTCTTCATAATAAAATTATTTATCTCTTCTTCAATTATATCTCTTATTGCAAGATTTATCGAAAATTCGTATTCCGTATCTTTAAACAAAGCGATGGATTTATTAAGCACAACAGCCGTAATTTTGCCATAAAGATGCGATCTCTTTGCTACATCAAGAAAATAAGAAGGATTTACAATACCAGACTCTTTATCAACAAGCCTCACTAATGTCTCATACTTTTCAATCTTACCTGAAAAATTGTTCATAATAGGCTGGAAGAAAGGAATGACCCTGTGTGTATCAATAGCATCTTTTAATTTCTTCTTCCAGATAAGATTTGTTTCAAATTCTTTCGATATCTGCATTGACTCATGGAATATTACAAAGTGTTTCTGCTCTTTTTTTGCCTTTTTTAAAGCCATATCAGCATGGGTTGCAAGACTTTTCCACTTTCCTTCTTTGAGATTTATAGAATCAATATCTTCTGCTCTTGCCGCCCCAACAGTAACCTTGATAAAAATTTCATGTTCATGCACTTTAAATGGTTGTTCTTCAATCTCCATACAGAGATTCTTTATAAAAGAATACAATTCCTCAAGCTCCATCTTTTTATCAAATAAAAAAGCAAATTCATCTCCAGTCATCTTATAAAGCCTGTAATAATATTGCTTCTGGATTTCAAGGAGTCTCTCAGCGATAGCTACAAGTGTCAAATCTCCGACATAATTTCCATAACAGTCATTTATCTCCTGAAATAGGTCTATATTCATTATAATTAAAGTGGGTGTAATAGTTTGTTCTATATCTATGAGAATCTTCTGTCTATTTGGTAATTTTGTTAAATTATCTGTGTATAGATTTGTATTTTTTTCGTTTTCCTCAAGCTCAAGTATATCAAGTAGATAATTAAACCTTGTATAAATATTTTTAACCTTTTCATTTGAATGCTCTGTAGCAAGTTTAAAAGAATAATCACCTTTGACAGCTCTGCTTAAAGCATTATCTATAGTATCTATTGGTTGAAATAGATTCTTCTTAAGTAGAATATATACCATTACAGAAAAAAGAAGAATTGTCCCAAGAAAACTTAGAATATAAACCATTGAACGAAGAAGAATGGCTGTTTCAAATTTACTCTTATCAACGTATAAGGATACAACTCTGTCATTTACTACAAAAGGAACAATCGTTAATCGAGAGGAGTTTTCAAGAGGTTTTGAAAAAAACTTAAGATTTTTATACTCAAAAAGATCGAATTTTTGATTACTCTCTATATAGCTTTGAAGAGAAAGTTTTATTTTGAATAATACATCTTCCTTTGCAAGACTTTTAATAAGAGAAAAATGGAATAATAGAAGAACAAGATATATATAAAATAAAATAGATAAAACCTGAAAATACTCTTTCATAAACAGAGGTTTTTTCAGCTTTGAAGCAAGACATTTCTGCTCGGGACTCTCCATACACCCATCCTTTAAAGTTAAAAATCATACCCCCACAAAAACCTCTTTTTTAATTTTCAATACTATTTTACTCTGTATCAGAAAAATTTTCAATACAATTTTTATTTTAATAGTTATATTTTTTATTTTCGACAATTTTATCAAACAAACCTTCTTAAGTTTAAGATTAATAATCTTACTTTTTGAAATTTGACAATTATTAAATAATGGTTTAACATTTATTTTATATGTCAGAAACAAAAATAAATCTTGATAAAGATGCTATTATAGAAGCATCTGCAGGAACTGGGAAAACTTATACTATAAAAGAGATTGTAAAATTACTTATTTCTAATGGACGTGCAAAGCCCGAAGAAATAGTTGTTCTCACCTTTACAGAAAAAGCAACTCGTGAACTAAAAGAAAGAATAAGAAAAACAATAAATGATGATAGTGAAAAAAACGATTTACTCAAAAAAGCCTCAATGAATTTTGAAAACTTTAATATTTTTACAATTCATGGTTTTTGTAATAATATTATAAAAAATTATCCCTTTGATATAAAAATCCCTATTAATGCTGAACTTTCAGTTGTGCCTACCGATATTCTTTTGACAAATATTTTACTTAAAGAGTTGCCTTTTTTTCTTAAGTTTTTTGATGACATTGAAACTGAAGAAATTGAGAAAATGAAAGCTAATATACTTGCTTTAAGAAACTATATTTGTTTTGAAAAGGGACATATAATCAAATGTGAATTTGTAGAAAAAGAATTTCATTCATCTCTTGAAGTAAAAGAATATATTGAAAAAGAATTTAAAGAAAAAGACAAAGCTAAACTCATCTCACTTATGAAAAACTATTTTGTTTTAAGACTATTTGAAGAGGAAGAAGAATATAAAAAGAAAAACTGGATTATAACCTATGATGATATGATAACAAAAGTGTGGGAAGGTTTAAATATAAACGAAAAATTCAGACTTAAAATCTCATCACTTTACAAGTATATCATAATAGATGAATTTCAGGATACAGATTTGTTACAATGGAAAATTTTTAAAACAATGAAAGACAACAATCCAGATTTGAAATTAATACTTGTGGGAGACCCAAAACAAGCTATTTATAGTTTCAGAGGCGGAGATATTCATACCTACTTTCATGCTATAGAAGAAATAAAGCCAGAAAAATACATCTTGAACATCAACTATAGAACTTCAAGAGAAATAGTCGATAAATTAAACAAATTATTTTCGGCAAGCATTGAAAAGAAAAATCTAAGCTGGTTTTCAAATTCTCAATTTGATTATACACCTGTTCAAGCATCAGTTGAATTGCCAGAAAATTTTAAAAACCTATCTTCCTTTAATGCATATTTAATAGATGCAGAAAAACCAAAAGATGCTTATGAACTCTGGAAAAATTTCACCATTTCTGAAATAATAAGATTGTTAAATCAGGGCATAAAAAAATCTGATATACTCATTTTATGCAGGACAACCTCAAATGCAAGAGAATATGAAAGTGAACTTCTCAAGAATAAAGTCAAAGCCTTTTTTTATGACAGAGAGGGGGCATTATTTGAGACAAAAGAAGCCTTGAATCTCAAAACATTACTCTGTGCATTGTCGTTTCCTGAGGATCTTGGCCTCAAGAAAACCCTTCTTGTATCTGAAATATTTGGACTTTCTTTTGCTGAAGTGAATAGCTTTATTGAATCAAAAGAAGCAGAGAATTTTAACACTCTATTTGCAAAATGGGTCGAACTATCAAAAGAAAAGAAATGGCAGGAACTTTTTGACTCAGTTTTTTTCGATACCTGTATGTTTGAAAATTTATATAAAAAATACTCTACAAGTATTGCAAGAGATGCTGTTAATAAATATTTACAACTTTCTTCAATAATCAAAGACATTGCCGAGCAAAAAAATATGAATACTTTCTCACTATTTACAGAATTTGAAAGAATGTTAAGAGAAGAGAATGCCAGAACTATGCTACTTGATGACGAAGACTTTGTTAAAATTATGACAATACATGCCTCAAAAGGTCTTGAAGCACCAATAGTTTTTCTTGGCGACGGATTTACTACAAAAGCAAATTATGATTTTTACAAATATTACGATAACGAAAAGAAAAAATACTATTTTATAATAAAAGACACAGGTTCAGATAAAAGTAAAGAAAAACATAAAGCAGAAAGTAATGCAGAAGACGAAAGATTATTCTATGTTGCTTTAACGAGAGCAAAATATGCCTTATACTTTTGCTTATCAAATGTAAATAAAAAACAGGGTGCTTATGTCCTATGCGATTGGATAAAAGACCTTGCTATAACAGCAGAAATTACAAAAAAATTACCTCCTGTTAATCAAGAAAAATATGAAGAAAAAGAAAACAATATAGAAATAAAAAAAGAATTTATTGGCGAAATTGATTTCAGCCGTCATAGCTTTATGGCTTCATTCAGTAGCATAAAAAGAAAACTTGAGAATAACGAAATCATTACAGAAGTTGAACTATCGGTAGAAGACGAAGATGATAAAAATATCGTCGATAACAAACTACCAACTGGAAAACTCTTTGGAACTCTTATCCACGAAATAATGGAAGAGATTGATTTTCAAATTGTAAAAGACGTAAATTCTCCTGAAGAACTATACAATTTTGAAAATTTTAAAGATTTCATTGAAAAAAAGGTAGAAAAATTCTATAAGAAAGAAATTTCTTTCCCCATCACAGAGCTTGTTTTCTTTGCTTTGAAAAACAAACTTTCTGATTTTTCACTCTGTGAAATTGAACCAGAGAAGAAAAAAAGTGAGCTTAGTTTCTATCTTAAAATATCAGACAAATTTTACCTTACAGGTGCAATAGACTTAATCTTTGAACATAAAGATAAATTCTATATCGTTGACTGGAAAACAAACCTTCTTGAAACATATGAGGGCGATAATTTCATAGAAAAGGTTGAAAATTCTTACGGTTTACAGTATAGAATATACACTCTTGCTGTTATGGAGTATCTTAAAAATTTATATACTGAACCAGAAAAAAAGTTTGGGGGAATTTTTTACATCTATCTAAAAGGATTGAAAAAGGATTCAAATGCTGGTATTTTCTACAAAAATCAAATAAACTTAAAAGAATTTAAAGAATATGTATTAGAAGAATATATTAAATTTACAGGGAAATAAAATGAATGAACTACTTAACCATTCATTGCTTGAAAAAGCTATTAACGATTATGAACTTCCTTTAAGCTATGTATTTACAATCAATGAATTAATGAACATTAATGAAAAAAATGATGATAATTTGCTTACAATACTTATCTCTATGTTTATCTACCTTTACAACGGAAGCATCTGTATTAAAAAGAATAACAATCTCAAAAATCTACTTTCAAACCTTGATGTAGAAAATCCAGAAAAATTTATGGCTGATTTTTTCTCAAATATCGAAAATTATTCAAAAATCATTGGAAAGCCTGATGAATATAAACCACTGATATATATTAAGGAAAAAGAATCACTTTACTTTGAAAAATATTATACAAACGAAAAAAAAGTCAACGAGATTCTTAAAGCCAGAAGAGAATATAAAGAAAATAATAAAGATATAGAAAAGATTAAAAGCTATGTAAGTTCAAAAACAAACCTGCATGAATTTCAAAAGGCTGCCGTTTTCTTAAGCCTTATAAAACCATTTCTGATTATATCAGGTGGACCAGGAACAGGCAAAACCACGATAATAAAATATACAATCGATTATTTGATAGAGAAAAATATTTTCAAAGAAAACGAAATAGCAATAACAACACCAACAGGTAAAGCATCTCAGAGAATAAAAGAACTACTTTCAAATTACAACATAGAAACTTCGACAATCCATAGACTACTTCGATATAACTACATAAATGACAGTTTTTATTACAATTCTGAAAACAAACTTCCCTACAAAATGATTATACTTGATGAAGTATCAATGGTTGATATAGTCTTACTGAGAAACTTTCTTGAAGCAATTCCTGATGATTGTCAGCTTATAATGATAGGTGATAAGGATCAATTGCCATCTGTTGAAGCAGGGACATTTATTGCCAAAATAATTCCAGAAAACTACCAAAATGTTTTCTCCTCACTCTTAAAAGGAATTGTTGATGAACAACATATAAACGATGAAAAATCAAACGATTCAATTGTGCTATTAACAAAGAGTTTCAGAAGTGAAAAAAATATACTTGAATTTGCAAGCAAAGTAAATGAAGGTAAAACAGACCTAACGATTGATAAAATTGACATTTCGGCTATTAACGACTATATGACATTCAATGATTTCATTGCCTATTATGATTATATTAATCCATTGAATTTTAAAAAACTATATTTATCTCTTTTAATTAAACAATTCAACGAGCATTATTTTGAGATTGTTGAAGAATTAAAAAGTATAGAAAGCACAAAAGCAGTTGATAAAATTGAGTTATTAAAAGAAATATTAAGAATTATCGAGAGTTTTAAAATCCTTACCATTACAAACATAGGTTTCTATGGTTGTGATAGAATAAACGACGAATTTATTGACTATCTTAAGAAAAAATTAAACAAAAAAAGCCGATTTTTCTCTGGCATCCCAGTAATTATAAACAAAAATGACTATAATATTAATGTATTCAATGGCAACATTGGTGTATTAATAGAGTTCAGTGATGGATTTAAAGCTGTTTTTCTTTCGAGTGATGTCAAAATTATCCCCGTAGACCTTCTTCCAGATTTTAATCCAGCCTTTGCAATAACAGTACACAAAAGTCAGGGTTCTGAGTATAAAAGAATACTTCTTGTAATTCCTGAAGAAACAAGACTCTCTATTTTAACAAGACAGATTCTTTATACTGGAATAACAAGGGCAAAAAAAGCTGTTTTAATAGCGGGCAAAAAAGAAAATATTTTAAATGCTATCAAGAATTCCATAGAAAGAGAAAGCAATATCGAATAAAATAACTTTTCAACTCTTACTTTTTATGTTATAATTAATTGGAGAGCTAAAATGTTGAACGGAATTTTACCAGTTTATAAAGAAAAAAACTTTTCCTCTTTTGACGTTATAAGATATATAAAAAAGATTCTTTCATCAGAATCAAAAAATCAAAAGATAGGGCATGCTGGAACACTTGATCCATTTGCTGAAGGTGTCTTGCCTGTAATTCTTGGTGAAGCAACAAAAGCCTTCAATTTCTTGCTTGAAAGTGAGAAATCTTATATTGCAGAGATTAAATTTGGTGCTTTTACTGATAGCGATGATCTTACTGGTAATATAATAGAAACTTTTGACAAGATTCCTTCGATCAATGAGATAGAGAATATTTTACCCTTATTTAAGGGTAAAATAAAGCAAGTTCCTCCAGCCTTTTCTGCTGTAAGAATAAATGGCAAAAGAGCATACGAAATAGCAAGAAAGAATAAAGAAGTAACATTAAGAGAAAGAGAGGTTTATATTTCAAACCTTGAAGTTAAAAATTACAATGATGGAATCTTAACCTTAAAAATAGACTGTTCATCTGGAACTTATATAAGAAGCCTTGCAAGAGATATTGGAAAAATACTTAACACAGGGGCATATCTATTAAGCCTTATCAGAACAAAATCCTCTTTCATCGAACTCAAAGACTGTATCAAGATTAAAGATATTACAAAAGAAAATATAAATAATTTTTTAATCTCTCTCAACAAAGTTATCAACTATCCAGAAATAAACTGGCAAAGGGAAGAAAATCTCATTAAAAATGGTGTGAAAATCAAGGCTAATGAAAACCTGCCCGATGGTAAATACAAGGTAGTAAAAGATGACAAACTTCTTGCTATAGTTGAAAAAAAACATAAAAACTTCAAATACCTCCGTGTGTTTATATGAAAAAAAATATCCTTCTCATAAATCCATACATAGAAGATTTTTCTGCTTACGACCATTTTTCAAAACCTCTCGGTTTAATTTGGCTTTCTTCATATCTCAGGGAACATTTCAACGTCTACTTTATAAATGCCTTGAATAGACTGACCCAAAAAGTAAAATTCAAGCCTGATGGGACAGGTGATTTTCCCAAAAAGAAAATCCCCCCACCAGAAATACTTAAGGATATTCCACGAGAATTTAAAAGATATGGCATAGACGAAGACATTTTCATTAAAAAACTCAGTGAAATTGAAAAACCAGATTACATCTTCATTACTTCTGGAATGACATACTGGTATACAGGAATTCAATACACAATAAGCCTTATTAAAGAAATTTATCCAGAGATTCCTATTATTTTGGGTGGAATTTATGCCTCAATACTTCCAGAACATGCAAAAAAGGTAATAAATGCCGACCACATAATTCCATACCAGAATATTGACTTTGTTCTCAGTGAACTTGAAAAAATACTTGATGTTAAATTTTCAAGAGATTTCAAATTTCCAGATTATGAAATTCTTGGTGAATACTATTATTTGCCACTACTTAGCTCAACAGGATGTATCTTTAACTGTTCATACTGTATAGGACATAAACTCAATCATTTTTCTCAATTTGATCCAGTTAAATTTGCAGAACTTATTTATGACTTAAACAAAAAATTTGATTGCACAAATTTTGCCTTTTATGATGATGCACTTCTTGTAAATTCAGAGAAACATATAATTCCTCTACTTGAAAAAATTATAGAATACAATATTAATGTAAAATTCTATACACCAAATGGTCTTCACATAAGATTTTTGAATTCTCATATAGCCTACCTTATGAAAAAAGCTGGTTTTGTGGATATAAGACTATCCCTTGAGTCAATAGATGAAAATTTTCAAACCAGAAAGGGAAACAAAACTTCAAAAGATGAATTTAAAAAAGCTATTGAAATTTTGTATGATGCTGGCTTTAATAAAGAAAATATAAAGGTTTATACTCTACTTAATATTCCAGAAGTAGAAAACAAAACAGTAGAAAAAACAATGGAATGGATTTACAATAATGGTGGTCAACCAATGCTTGCCTTTTACTCCCCTATTCCAGGGACAATAGACTTTGAAAAAGCAAAAAAAATAACCCCCCTAGATGAACCTCTTTTCCAGAACAATACAGTTTATCTATATAGAAGTGGATTTAATATGGAGTATTTTCAATACATCAAATCTCTTGAAAAGAAATTCAAATCAACATAAATATGCAATCTGCACATAAAAAATGTGCAAAATGCATATTTAATAAAAACTACAACTTCTTATATTTCCATACAATAAAAAGAAAAATTAAAAATAGTTATACTCTGGCATAGTTTTTGCAAAACAACTATATGCTATATAGCAAAAATTTTTCTTTTAATTTTTCCTTTTTTTGTGCTATATAGCGTATATAATTTATAAAAGGAGGTCTTATGAAAAAGACTTTAAGTTTTATAATAGTATTGTCAATTTTGGCAATACTTTTAGGCTGTAGTTTTTCTCCAGAGGCTAATACTTCAGAAGTTGGAACTGGAGATGCAACTACAAAACCATTTGATACAACAGGATGGACACTCGTTTGGAGTGATGAATTTGATGGAACAAGTGTCAATACTTCAAAGTGGTCATTCGATATCGGTAACGGTGTTGGTGGTTGGGGAAACTCAGAGCTTCAATATTACAGGCAAGAAAATGCAAGAGTAAGCGGTGGTTATCTCTACATCGATGTAAAGAGAGAAACTTTTAATGGCTTCAGTTTTACCTCAGCAAAGTTAAAATCCCAAGGTAAAGTTCAGGTTCATTTTGGAAAGATTGCCGCAAGAATCAAACTGCCTTATGGCAAAGGAATGTGGCCTGCCTTCTGGATGCTTGGTAGAGATTTTGATGGAAACAACTGGCCTGCTATTGGGGAAATAGACATTATGGAGATGGCTGGTGGACAAAATGGAGATATAGGTGATAGAATAGCTTACTGCACACTTCACTGGGATCACAATGGTGGATATGCAATGTATGGCACAACCTATACAAACTCAGCAAAACTCTCTGATGATTTTCACATCTATGAAATTGAGTGGACACCAGATGGAATTATAGGTAGAATTGATGGAATCCAATATTATTACAATGATTTTTTCTATAACACCAATGATGGAAAAGGTAACAATGAATTTCAATTCCCTTTCTACCTTATACTTAACGTAGCCGTTGGTGGTAAATTCTTTACTCCTGCAATACTCAATCCAGCAGAAGTTACAGCTCCTATGCCACAGAGTATGGTGGTTGACTGGGTAAGATTTTACACAAATTCAACTTCAGCACCAAGAACCTGGAAACCTGCAAGTGGAAATAAACTCATTATTTTCTCAGAAACAAATACTGGAAATAATGTCTTCAGTTTTTACGATTCAAAAACAAAAACAACACTTGACACATGGGCAAATACTTGCACAGTAGTAGAAGACACAGCAAACAAAAGTGAAGGAACAAAAGGCTGGAAGGTTACAGTTGGTAATGTTGGATGGATGGGTTTTGGTGTTTCTTTTGCTGCTTATGGTGCAAATCTTTTAGGTTATACAAATAGTGTGCTGAAATTTGATATAAAGACAACTTCAGCTGGACCATACAAGGTTGGTATAAAGACAGGAGCTATTCTTGAAGCATGGGTTACTCTTGATTCATCTGTTGGTTTTGTTGCTGACGGTCAATGGAGAACAGTTTCTATACCTATGTCAAAATTCTTTGCTGCTCAACCCTATCTTGATTTTCAATATGTTACATTACCATTTATGTTTGCTTCAAGTGGAGCATCTCAAAGTGGAGCAGTTATTTATATAGACAATGTTTACTGGACAAATGGTACAGGTTCTACTTCATCAAGCTCATCTGTTAGCTCAAGTTCTTCAAGCGTAAGTAGTTCATCTTCGATAAGTAGTTCTTCTGTAAGTTCTTCAAGTATTTCAAGTAGTTCAGTTAGCTCAAGTTCTTCAAGTATAAGCTCTGCTTCTTCACTTTTCACACATGGTGGAGAGGTTGTAAATTCTACTTCTGCTAAATTATACTTCAAACCAAATGGCTGGACAGCTGGTTATGTAATAGTTCACTACACTGTAAACAACGGTGGCCAACAGAATGTTCAGATGACATATAATAGCTCTACAGCAAGATGGGAATATACAATTACTGGGCTTTCAAGTGGTGCTACTATTAAATATGGTTTTACCTATCAGAAAGACGGTATTCAATACGAAACAGGTGGCTTAACCTATACTTATATATTTAACTCTTCATCAAGTTCATCTGTTAGTTCGAGTTCTTCAAGTGTAAGCTCTTCTTCATCAAGCAGTTCTTCAACCACTGTTATTAATGTTCCTGGAGTTGTTTCCTCAAATGTTGGAGCTATAGCCAATGGAACGACAAAGAGCTGGACAGTTAATTGTACTTCAAATGCAAACTATAGAGTAAGAATTACAAGCACATCTACTTTGAATAGCAGATCAATAACAGTAACATTTGATGGAGTAAGTGTTCCAATATCTATAAACGCTGGTCAAACAGTAAATGTTGACTTTGGCTGGAAAACTACAGGAAACAAAACCTTAAGTATTAAAGCAAATAGCACAAGCGTAAGCATTGGAAAACTTGAAATGGTGACATATTAAATAAAAAGCCCCTTGCGTGTAGCAAGGGGCTTTTTATTATAGCCACCGAGCGGGATTGAACCGCTGACCCATTGATTACGAATCAATTGCTCTACCGACTGAGCTACGGTGGCATTAATTAATTATAGCATTTTTTCAAAAATCTGGCAATTGTATTAATTTTTCTTCTCTAACATTAGACCTTAATATTTATTTATTGTTTAATTATTAAAATTAAAGCCAATATCATTATAAATTCAAGTATTTAAATACAAAATTCCGAAATTAATATATTAAGGGAGAAGGTATGAAAATAAAGTTATCGGAATTGATGACATTATCGGAAAAATATTCTGATGAGCTTGACTTGATTTTACTGAGTGATATTTATCTTACAGAAGGGGAAAAATATATTGAACTTAAAGCTGGAACTCAATTTAATCCTTCTTATTATGAACTGTATAAGGCAAAAAATCTTAATGAAATAGACATAAGATATGACGAAAAACTAATGGCAAAACTTATCAGTAATTTTCCAGAATCCTACCGTCAGCCAGATGGAAGAAAAAGTGTAATTGAACTCGATAGAATAGTTGATTATCTTGAAACTATGAATATGTCATCAAAAAGAAAAAGAAATATCATTGCAAGTTGCGAAATATATAAAATCAACCAGAACGGATATGATGAACCAGTTATCTATTATGGAGAAAAACTTGATAAAATCAGATGGAATCAGGTTAAAGTTCGTTTAAATAGAAATGTTCTTATAGATTACAAAGTAGATGAATACGGCATACTTATCTATTACCCACTTAAGGCTGGAGATCCAAATTATGCACAAAAATTTATACAGTTTACAGAACTTGTTTCAATGATAGTGGAGTCAAAAAAAAATGGAATAATAATATACCCTGATTTTAACCCAAATACAGATGTTTTTACTGCAAACAACAAAATGGAACTTCTCAAAGTATACAATGACAACAGACCTTCATTGGTATTGGTAGGTGGAGAACTTGACGAAGAATGCAAAAATGCCCTCATACAGTTGAAACAATTTGATAAATATGCTAAAATGATACTGGTTAAATCTCCTGAACCACAAAAGAGAGCTGCAACTTTACAAGAGATAAAAAAGGTCTACGGTAAAAAAATATGGGAAGAAGAGACAACGTAAAAAAATATTTTATTTCAAATGTGATATGGATAAATATGAAAAGATTATCCCACCAATTTGGTTTCAGGAGCCTTACCTTTCTTATTAATTTAATGTTTTTATTTATTTTTGTTTTTAACCTTGATCTGATAGTTTATTACTATATTTTCGCAATGGTAAGCCTTGCAAATATCCTTTTTATTATCACAAGGATACAAGCAGAAAAGGACTCAATAATCTTACTAAGAAGTTTTGGAGCTTCAAAATTCTTTATTGTATTTGACCATGTATTTCAGATTTTGTTTCAGATAATTATTGCCTTGTTTATTTTTTTAGTTCTATTCCCTGTTTTATTTTTCTTCAGAAAGGTTAACTTTCTCCCTTTCTTTTTTACAATTGCGGAGATAGTTATTATTGTTTTTGTTTCATCAATAAATTCGTTTTTAACAATTAAAAAGCTTGAAAAAGAACTGAATGCTTAATTGGAGCTAATATGGATATTAAACTCATAAACATTTCCAAGAACTACCTGTCAACAGAGGAAAATTATATCGTCTCTCTTGAAAATATTAACATAGATATTTACTATGGCAACTATATTTCTTTTGTTGGTCCTTCTGGTAGTGGTAAGACAACTTTACTTAACATTATCACAGGAAATTTAAAGCCAACGAGTGGAGAAGTTTACTGGGGTAAATACCCTCTTTCAAAGACTTCAGACAAATTAATTTCAAAATTAAGACGAGAAAAATTCGGCATAGTATTTCAGGATGTTAAGTTTATAAATGAAATTTCCGTGAAGGACAATATACTTTTACCACTTGTAATAAATTATATTCCAGTATCCTCAAAAATAAAATACTTTGAAACCCTTGTAGATAGTCTAAAAATATCATCTATTGTCAACAAAATGCCATATTCTTTAAGTGGTGGAGAAAAAAAGAAAATAGCCATAGCAAGAGCTTTAATCACAAACCCTGAAGTTCTTGTGGCTGACGAACCAACAGCAAACCTTGATGATATTTCTGCAAGAGAAATCTTCCATATCTTCTCCAACCTCAACAAACTTGGTCTGACAATAGTTGTTGCAACTCATGATGAAAGATTTGGTTTATATTGCAAAGAGACATATCTTATGAAGAAAGGTAAAATAGAAGAGTTTAAGTCAAGATAAAGAGGAGTGGTTTATGGTTAAATTTATTTCAATTTTGCTGAGTATTTTTCTCATCTTTTCATGTTCTGGCAAAGAGGTAAAATCAACAGCAACAAAAAAGAAGGTTAATAATTCTGGTATAAAAGGCAGTTACCCTGAAAACTCTGTTGTTGCAAAATATGGTAAATTAAAAGTAATCGGCACAAAATTATGTGATTCAAAAGGTAATCCAGTTCAGCTTATGGGTATGAGTACACACGATATAACTACAAGTTATGCATACATAACACCAGAAACAATCAAGTATCTTACAACAAAATGGAAAATTGATATTTTGAGAATAGCAATGTACTATGACAATGAAAGTTACGCAAACAGGCCTGAAGAAGTTAAATCAACAGTAAAAAACATTGTTGATTTATGTGAAACAAATGGTATCTATGTTATAATAGACTGGCACACATTATCGGACAAAAATCCGCTCAAACACAAAGAAAAAGCAAAGGCATTCTTCAAAGAAATGTCGTATCTATATGGAGAAAAAGATCATGTTATCTACGAAATATGCAATGAACCAAATGGTGAAGAGGTAAAATGGAAAAATGCAATAAAACCTTATGCAATGGAAGTAATCCCAATAATAAGGGAACATGATGACGATGCTATAATACTTGTTGGAACGGCGACATGGAGTCAGGACATAGAAGAACCAGTTCTTGACCCACTACCATTTGATAATGTTATGTATGTTTTTCATTTCTATGCCAATACCCATAAACAAGAATTACGAGATAGAGTTCTATCAGTTGTAGATAAGATTCCTCTATTTTGTTCAGAATGGGGAACAACAGGTAGCACTGGCTTAAGTGGATTTAATCCAGAAGAATCTACAAAGTGGCTCAAGCTTTTAGCAGAATATAAAATAAGCTGGTGTAACTGGGCTTTCTGGGCAGCTGTAGATGATTGTGCAGCAATAAATATATCTAAAATAAAAGCTGGTAGCCTTGAAAGTGGAGAAATTGACGACAAAATGCTTTCAAAATCAGGAAGATTTGTAAGAGATTGGCTGACAAATAGATAGGTTTATAGAAATCTTCATAAATTTCAAGAAAATTATTGCTTTAAAAGTGCAGTTTAATCTATATGGAACAAAATTAAGGGCTTAATATGAATAAAACAAAAGTTGCTTTAGTAAGATGTGAAGAATACAATCTGGAAAAGGTGGAAGAGAAAATAAGAGAAACTCTTTCTCTTATTGGTGGGCTTGAAAAGCTAAAAACAAAAGGTAAAAAAGTCTTACTCAAGCCAAATATCCTTGCTGGTAAAGAGCCAGAATACGCCGTTACAACTCATCCTGTTGTCTTTGAAGCTGTTATAAAAATCTTTCTTGAAGCTGGTTTTGAAGTAGCGGCTGGTGAATCACCCCCACTTGAGCCCCTTCAAATTGCTGCAAGAAAAGCGGGATTACTTCAAATTGCTGAAAAATATAATATTCCATTTTATGAATTTAAAAATCCAGTTAAAACATCAAATCCAGATGGTAAATTTATAAAAAATTTTAATATATCTAACGAGATTACTGAGTTTGATATACTAGTTTCCTTACCAAAACTCAAAACTCATGCCCAGATGTATTATACTGGAGCAATGAAGAATCTTTTTGGCTGTATCACTGGACTTCAAAAACCTCAGTTCCACTTGAGATTCCCTGATAGAGATGATTTTGCCAATATGATTGTTGACTTAAACCTACTTTTAAAACCTGCTTTAGGCATTATGGATGGAATTGTCGCAATGGAAGGAAGAGGACCTCAGGGAGGAACACCAAAAAAACTTGGATTAATAGCTTCCTCTTTTGATATTCTTGCACTTGATCTTGTCTGTGCTGAAATTATAGGCTACAAACACACAGACATTCCCATAATAAAAAATGCACTCGAACGAAAAAAGTTTTTCATCTCTTCTCCCGACGAAATTGAAATAGTTGGAGAAAAAATAGAAAATTTAAAACCTCATCATTTTGAGAAAGTTAAAATAACTTCAGAAATTCACTTTTTACACAACAAAGTCCCAAATCCAATAATACAATTTATAAACAATATTACAGTTCCACGTCCACATTTCAAACACAAAGTTTGTGTTAAATGTGGTAAATGTATATCTATTTGTCCAGCAAATGCATTATCATTTAAGACAGACAAAAAAGGAAAATACGTAAAAATAGACTACACAAAATGTATAAAATGCTACTGCTGTGATGAAATATGCCCTGTAAAAGCTATTGAGCTTAAAATCAGACCTTTTTAGTCAATAGGGAAAACCCTTATAGAATCATCAATTTTTTCATTCAGATAATTCTGAATGGCATAGAGTGTCCCTGTTTTACTTGCTGCACAACCATGACATGCACCAAGATAGTTTATGTAAATATCAGTAAAGCCATCGCTCTCCTTCACATCAACTACCTCAAGACTTCCTCCATCAGCAGCAAGCATTGGTCTGATATCTTCATCAAGAACCTTCTCAATCTCCTTCAATTTCTGAACAAGACTCATTTCTTTAAATGTTTTTGCTTCCATATACTTTTTTACCCCTTCTTTATCCATTTCTGCCCTTACTTCCTGTAGTATATCGACAAGATAATACTTTCTACTTTCATGACCACCCGGTCTTATACAGGATTTACAGAAAGCTCCGGCCTTTGTATATTGTGTTATTTCTTCTACTGTTTTAAGATTGTTAAGCCTTATTACTTCTTTTATGGTTCTTAAGGAAACTCTTGCACACTCACAGACAATCTCTTCCTCTTCAAGTTTTTCAATATCTATACCCTTGTAGATTGAAGCCGCTTTCTTTATAACATCATATGCCATTACACTACAATGCATTTTCTGTGGTGGCACTGCTGGAATATCTGGATCATCTCTCAATGCCTTTTCAACATCAAGATTTGTTATTTTCATAGCCTCGTCAATTGTCTTACCAACACAGAGTTCCGTCATCATATCACTTGAAGCTATGGCTGTCCCACACCCAAAACTCTTAAACCTTGCTTTTATAATCTTATCTGTTGCTGGATCAACAAGTAGATAAAGCCTTACCGCATCACCACAAGCCTCAGCACCCCAGTCAGCAATAATAAGTTTTCCCCCAACTGCCTTAGCTTCTTCTTCTGTAATTTCACCTCTATTCTTTGGATTGTTCATTCGTTCCGCAACTTTATTTGAATACTGTTCCCACAAAGCCCCACCAATAAGATCATTTTTAGCCATAAAAACCTCACTAATAAGTTGAAGAAATACTTCTTAACCTTTCAACACTTTTTCTTAATACTTCAATTGTATAATCTATTTCTTCCTCTGTTGTATATCTCGAAAGACTGAATCTTACTCCAGTATGGGCAAGTTCTTTTTCTATATCCATAGCAACAAATACAGGATTTGGTTCAAGAGATTCTGAAGAACAGGCACTACCAGTCGAGGCCGCAATACCATTTTTGTTCAAATCCCAGATCAAAGCCTCACCTTCTATCCCTTTGAAACTTGCAAGAATAGTATTTGGCACTCTTAATTCCCTTTTTCCTATAACCTTTGTATCCTTAATTGACAAAATAGCATCTTCAAGTTTATCTCTTAATTTTGCTACATTATTCTTTTCAAATTCAAGATTCTTAATTGCAAGCTCCATTGCAACACCCATACCTACAAAACCGGGCACATTTATAGTGCCAGCTCTTTTCCCACCCATCTGTTCACCACCATGAAAGAAAGGAATGAATGGCACCCCTTTCCTTATATAAAGTCCACCAACTCCTTTTGGCCCATGAAACTTGTGTGCACTGAAACTTAAGTAATCAACAAAAGAATTTTCTACATCAACTTCAATCTTACCAATAGCCTGCGTGGCATCACTATGGAATAAAACATCCTTCTCTTTACATAAAATGCCTATTTCTTTAATTGGGAAAATAAGGCCTGTCTCATTATTAACCCACATTATCGAAACAAGGGCAGTTTTATCCGGATCAAGATATTCTTTTACCATTTCTTTGGTAACAATCCCATCTCTATTTACAGGTAAGTAAATGACCTCAACTCCAAGTTTTTCAAGAAATCTAAGTGGATTTGTTACGGAAGGATGTTCAACCTGTGTGGTTATAATTCTATTTTTTTTACCTTCTTTTATGATAGAATAGTAAACTGACATAAACACAGCATTATTGCTCTCTGTAGCACAGGATGTTATAAGTATGTCATCCTCATCTTTTGCATTAATACCAGCATACAATCTATCCATTGCAAGTCTTAAATATGGGTGAGTCTCCGTCCCGAAAGAATGTAAAGAATTTGGATTTCCATAAATCTGACAGTAAAAAGGCTCCATCGCATCCTTTACAATTGGATCAACAATAGTTGTAGCATTATTATCAAGGTAAACTCTTTCCATCAAAACCCCAAAACAATACTTTTTCTATATATTTAATATTAATTAATAATACTATTTTAGTCAATTTTTATTTTTCTTAAAATTGAATTGTAAAAACCAATGGTATTATGATGTAAAACCACCTTCTCATCAATTAAATAGTTGATTTTTTCTTTTATTATTAAAATCAGCCCTTCATCGATATTTTTCTTTGTAATTTTGAGTAATTTTTTTTGTTTATGAAGTTTCCTTGTGGGATCAAGATAATCTGAAGCAAATATTATTTTACCAAAGATGTCAAAATCTTTATGTCCTGTAGAATGATAATATATTGCATTAAAAATTTCATCATCAATATTAAAATTTTCTCTTGCTATTATTGCACTTACATATGCATGAAGAACACCTTTACATTCGAGTTCTTCTTCCTCAAGTTTTACCTTATATTTTTTTAAGTGTTCGATTTGTTCATTATAATTCATTTCCTTTGCAATGTCATGCAAAAGTGAAGCGATAAAGAGTCTTTCTTCTGATACTTTATAAATCTTCCCCAATTTCAAAGCAATCTTAGCAACTCCAAGAGAATGCTTAAATCTTTTTTTTGATAATTTTTTTTTCGCAAAGTTTATAATCTCTTCCATTATTTAACTATCCTTACTTCAGGCTCAGGAATAAATCCATATTTCTCCTTTATCCTTTCCTGAACAACCTGAATGAGATAAATTATATCATTTTGTGTAGCGTTGTCAAAGTTTATTATAAAATTACCATGAAATTCTGATATTCTTGCTCCACCACTTGAAAAACCTTTAAGTCCAAGCTCATCAATTATTTTACCTGTCGGAGAACCAAAACTATAGTTGTTTTTAAAAACTGAACCACACGAAGGATAGTCAAAGTGATGTTTTAATTTTCTATCATTTTCTATAGAATACAATACTTCTGGAATTTCTTTTATATCAAAAAAGTTTTTTATATTTTCAAGACAAAAATGCCTGTAAAAATATGAGAGATCTGAAAAATTAATAGGTTTTAAAAAAGATTTGATTTTAAAAATATCTCTTAATCTCAATTTTTTATTCAAATTAAAAGTAGCCCCAAGTATAGTCCATTTATGATGTTGAAAAATCGAGCTTTTATAAGCAAAAGAGCAATTCTTCTGTTCTATCCATTTAATATTAAATTTTTCATCAAGATAATAAATCTTATCCAGAATATTACAGAATTCATTATTATAACAACGGGCATTCATAAAGATAGCCCCGCCTATACTACCGGGAAGTAAATGAGTGAAAAATAAATCTTCAGTTTCACTCATTAATCCAATTATGGCAAGCACGGAAGAAGGAACACCACTTGATAAAAAAACCTTACCTTTCTGGCTTTTAATCTTCATTAACTTCTTTAAAGAAATAAAGATATACTCCTCATCTGGATTATCGGGAAATAAAGTGTTTGAACCAAGGCCGAATATATAAGTTTTTAAGTTTTTTCTTCTTGTATACTTGAGAATTTTTTTTAACTCATTTACACTTGAAGGAGTAACTACTTTTCCCAAGCCACCTATTTTGTAGGTTGAAAATTCTGAGAGTAAAAAATTTTTCATAAATTTCCTTATTTAACAAATCTTTCTTTCCAGACAATGCCCTTACCCGTGCCAATTTTAAAAGCTGAATACAAAGCCATAACTATAAGATTGAGAAAGAATAATGGATAAAGAATAAAAGGAACCAACCCTATTCTTCTTTCAAAAAGATTTATACCCCATCCAGCTAAAAAAATCAGGATAGAATAAAGAGCAAGTTTTATATAATAAGTTTCACTACCATAGTTCAACAATATGTAAGAAATTGGAAAAAGAATGCTGAAAAAAACAACCCCAATAAGTCCCAAAAGAAGTAAATAACTTTTGCCAATAGCTGGGAAAATAACCCTCGAAATGCCATTGAAACCTCTATAAAAACTATCATACATTCTGCATTCAACATAATCTTTTAAATCAAGAAAGATAGTTTTAAATCCACTCTTCTTCATTTTCCTTACAAGAGCCATATCTTCAACAACTTCATTTTTAACTAGCTCAAATCCACCAATCTGCAAAAGTTTTTCTCTTTTCACAAAAATTATCTGCCCAATTGCAAAAGAAAAAAGAGAATTTTTAAACAACGGAATCAAAAACAAGGGAAGAAAAAGCCCTGTAAGAAGATAAAGAGATGGAATAATCATCTTCTCCCCAATAGTTATAGCTTTTTGAAATGCAAAACCAGATATAAAATCAACATTATATTCTTCCATTTTTCCTAAAAGAAAATTAAGAGTATTTTTTGAATGAACAGTATCTGCATCAGTAAAAAAACATATCTCTCCAGAAGCAAGTCTTAAAAGTTGTTCACAAGCAAACGGTTTGCCCTTCCAATCAGAGGGGAGTTTTTTACCATTATAATATTTAAATTTTGGGTCGTGAGTGTATTTTTTTAAAATATCTTCTGTCATATCGGTTGAATTATCATTCAAAACTATGACTTCATAATCAGGATAATCTATTTTGAGTAATGAATCGACACATTTTGCTATATTCTTTTCCTCATTTCTTGCTGGAACTAAGATTGAAATTCTTGGATATTTTGATGGCTTTTTATAAGAAGAAGTTAACTTTAAAAATAAAAAATTTGAAATGCTCACAAAAAGAAAAAATAGATTTATGAATAAAATAAGTTCAAATAAAAGTAAAAAATAATCCATAAATCACCTCAAAAAATAAAACATATATTATTTTAATAAAAAAATGTCCTTAAGTCAAAAAGATTAAAAGAGGGGCTTTAAAAAGCCCCTCTTTTAATTTTGAACAATCATTTTCCCCGCAGGAACATTAACAATTTTACCATCAGAAAAATTTACCGTAATATCAATTGATGAAGGGTTATATACAACATAAGATTTTTTTTTGTCTTTATTGAAAACTGCATAAAAAGTTGTATTAGCTGTAATATTTTGATCTATTCTGCCAAGTGCTTTAAAATTCTCTATCCAGTGATATGTCTTTGCAAAGCTATTTCCAAACTCTGGGGGATAGCTTGTATCCCATACCTTCATTGCCTTATCTGGATCAGTAAAAGCCTGATACATAGCTATTATATCAGTCCAGATTGTCACTCTTCCTACTTTATTATAAAGTTCTTCCAAATTTTCATTAACAAAATCAGGATATCTACCAAAGAACAATGAACCCCCAGTCAAAGGAAGCATGTTTATAGCTTTTGTTTGTGTATATTCTTCTGTCCACCATGTTGTATGAGCAATCTTACCACCCCATACCTGACAAACTTCTACATTCCTATATGCTTTTGGAAAATTATCTTTGTAAACATCAAACCAGTATTCAAGAGCTGCCTGAACTTCGGTTGTATATAGAAATACGCCAAGATCTCTTATTGCAGTATCTCCTGTTATTTCGCCCCACATTATAAGAGCCACCCAGGCATTTATAGCTTCGGTTACAGATTCCTGATTTGGTCCATAAGCAGAAAAACCTGTCGGAGCTCCCCCACTTGCCCATGAATGTCCTTCGTAAAGATCAAAATATCTCATATAAGGAAATCTTTTATCCTCTCTTTCCCAGTTAGCAATATCTTTAATAAGAAGTTTTATCATTCCCCCATAGTTTTCATCTTTTGCCCATTCTTTATTATTTAAAGCTACAAAACTTGCCCCATATATAAAATAACCAAAATGAAAGTGATGATCATTCAATTCTGTGTTATTTCCAAAGCCAGCCTGATACATTATGAGAGTCCCCCAAGTAGGCTCGTAGTAAAAAAGTTGTTTGCTTTTTGTTTCTGAAGCAGTAAAATATTCTACTATCGTTTTTTCTATTGTCTTAACAAAATCTTCTTTTGCTACTTTGTTCCCAAGTTGGTCAGCAATAGCACTTAAATCACCAAGCCTTGATAAATTTTTTGATAGAGAATAAGGATCCATAATACCTGCATAACTTGGTCCATATCTTATATAGTCTTTCTTCTTATAAATTTCATTAACATACTTATTAAGTTTATCTCTATCATATTTTCCTGCATCGGGAAGCCACGGTAAAACACCATAATATTTATACTCTGTTGTAAATTCATTCCCCTCTATAAGTTTCATCTTACCTCTGATTGAATCATAAGTATAAGGGAGCGTCTTAATATTTTGATTTCTCCAGTGGTGTGGAAATAATGCCATTAAAGTTTTATTATTACTACCTTCTTTTACTTCTGTTAAAATTCTGTATTTTGTAATTACCTTACTATTTTCTCTATCATATTTCCATTCAACTATGGTGTTTGTCGGAAATGCGTAAGCATACCTTTTATAAAATTCAAGGGTTTCTCTCTTGTTATCAGGTAAAACTGAAACAACAAGAAAGTTTTTATTCTTTGGGGTTGTAAGAGAAAAGGTTGATTTATTCAAATCTTTCCATCTTGAGCCTTTTGGAACATAAAATGCAAAATTAAAATTATTCACCTCTACACCAATCGAATCACTACTATCATTTCCATACCATACTTTGCCTTTTTCTAAGAAATTAATTTCTATTTCAGCATTTTCAAATGTAAAGTAAATAAAAGGACTGCCTCTTACTACTGTTGCTTTGATTATCTTATTGCCATCTTTCATAACAATATCAACTGAAAAATCAGTATATTTATCAAGCCTTGCATCTTTTGGATTAAAATTTTTGGCAAATATCGAAAACTGAGGAAAGTGCGGCATAACAATCTGAATATCTCCATCTCCTTCTTTAAAGACATCCTTTTCTGGAAAACCAACCCAAAAACCACTTTCTGCACAACTGAAAGTCAAAGGAAGTGGATACATAGCTTCAGAAAATTCAGTCCATATAACACTTGAATACCATTTGTTTGAAGGAAGCCCTCCCATTATGTTCTCTGTAATAAATGGAGTATCCTGATGAGGCCCTGATTGCCCAAGTGGTCTCTCATCAACATAACTTGCTTTGCCAACATTTATAACTTTTGAGTATAAATTTATTGAAACACCCAGTATCATTAGATATAAAAATCTCTTTAACATTGCAACCTCCTTACACTAATTTTATATCCATTTTAAAAATAATGCAAGAAAAATTATCTTTGCTATATAGCACATTGTGTAATTTACTAAAGAAAGCTATAAATAATTCGCTTAAATTCCTTTAATACACATTTACCTTCAATCTTTTCAGGTGCGGAATTTTCTCAACAGGGATAAAAACTGCCTCAAAATTATTTGGCGAGACTGTTAAATTAAGATTTGTAGAAAATGTTTTATTTGCTTTAAATTCAAAAACTTTTATCTCCCAATTATTATTTCCTTTATTTTCAAATATTATGTTTAAACCTTTCATAGCTTTGGTATTAACTGTGCTGATTGTGATAATTTTATCCTTATCATACTCTATGATTTTCTTTTCATTCATTCTGCCAGGATTTGTAAAATATATAAAAATCCAGAATATCAATGCTATAAATATGTAAAAACCAATAAATGACTTAACTTGCGGATTTCCTCCTGAAAGATAGCCTAAAATTCCTTTAGCTTTTTTTCTCTCAGGTTCTTCGATAGATTTTCTTCTTCTGGCAAGTCTTTCTTCTCTTGAGTAATAGTAATTATAATTAGGATTTTTCAATTCATCAAAAGATGGAATCTTATTCTCTTTTTTCATATTTGTTACCGTTTTTTGTTATCATTACTACACAGGCATCTGAAGACCAATTCGGTAAAAAAAGCCATTTTTTTAGCTTATTATTTTTTATAAAAAATGTTTTGACTATTTTATAATCCTTTTTCTTGCAATAATCCTTAAAATCAAGATATGTTAACAAATGAATATTCGGAGTATCATACCATGAATATGGTAAAACCTTTGATTTTGGCATCCTGCCTTTAAATAACAAGTTAAACCTTATCTTATAGTTGCCAAAATTAGGAAAACTCAATATAGCATATTTTGAAATCCTTGTTATTTCATCTATAACTTTATCAGGTCTATTAAGTTCCTGTAATGTCTGACTCAATATAACATAATCAAAGCTATTGTCTTCAATGAAAGGAAAAAGTCCATTAAGATCATACTGTATAACTGGAATTCCTTTTTTTGTGCAGAGTAGCATTCTTTCTACATCAATCTCTACACCTGTTCCTTTGATTTGCTTATTTTTTATTAAATAATCAAGCAAACTTCCATCACCACATCCTAAGTCAAGAACAGTTTTACCACTTTCTATCCAGCTTGCTATAATAGATAAATCCGCACGATTTGAAAGTAGAGAGAAGAGCTTTTTCATTTCTCCTCCCCTTTTTCAAAAGTTGCATCTACAAAACTACTTATTATTTTTTCTTCAAGATCAATTTCGAGAAGAAATGCATCATGCCCATAAGAAGATTCTATGTTATAATAGCTAACGTCCTTTTTTTGCTTAAGAAGAGCATTCACTATTTCCTGAGACTGATATGGTGGAAAAAGCCAGTCAGACGTAAATGATATAACAAGAATTCTTGATTTGACAAGTTTCATAGCCTCTTCAAGGCTTCCTTTTCCATACATAGCTGCAACATCGAAGTAATCCATAGCCTTTGTGACATAAAGATAGCTATTTGCATCAAAAATCTCTACAAATTTATTACCCTGATAATCAAGATAACTCTCTACCTGAAACTCTTTTGAAAAATCAAAACCAAATTCATTCCTTGTTTGAAGTCGTCTTCCAAATTTTTTATGCATAGATTCATCGCTCAAGTAGGTTATATGACCTATCATTCTTGCTATTGATAATCCTACAGAAGGTGGCACCTTTCCATAATAATCTCCCCCATTCCAGTTTTCGTCCCTGATTATTGCATTTCTACCTACAGCATTGAAAGCAATTGACTGAGGAGAAAGTCTTGCTGTAGCTGCAATAACTATTGAAGATAATACATTATCTGGGTACCTTAATGCCCACTCAAGTGCCTGCATTCCACCCATCGAACCACCAATAACAGCAAGTAATTTTTCAATCCCAAGATAATCTATAAGTAGCTTCTGCACCTTAACCATATCTCCAATGGTTATAACGGGAAAGTTTGCTCCATAAGGCTTGCCTGTTTCGGGATTTATAGAAGATGGACCTGTAGTTCCTGCACATCCTCCAATCACATTTGAACATATTACAAAATATTTATCGGTATCTATAGCTTTACCCGGCCCTATGACATCATCCCACCAGCCCGGTTTATGCCCCATAGATTTGTGAAAACCTGCTGCATGTGCATTACCAGAAAGTGCATGACAAACAAGAATAGCATTGGATTTATCACTATTAAGCTCTCCATATGTCTCATAAGCAACAGTAATAGGCCCAAACTTTTTGCCTGAATCAAGTTTTATATAGTCCTTTTCATTGGTTGCAAAATTGACATATTTTGTTTCTACAATTCCCACGCTACCTTTCAAGTTAATTACCCTCTGTAATGTGATTAAAAATTGTAATAAGTTTTTTTGAAAATATCAAGTATTTATTCCCATTCTATTGTGGCGGGTGGTTTTGAGGTAATATCATATACCACTCTATTGACTTCTCTTATTTCTCTTACTATTTTATTTGCAACATCATCAAGAAGAGAGTGTGGTAATTCTGCCCAGTTTGCTGTCATTCCATCAAGTGATGTTATGGCTCTTAATGCTATAACGTTTCCATAAGCTCTCTCATCTCCCATAACACCAACACTCTTAACTGGAAGGAAAACTGCAAAAGCCTGCCAGACTTTATCATAATAACCAGTTCTTTTAAGTTCATCAATGAAAATTTTATCAGCCTTTCTTAAAATGTTAAGTTTTTCTTCAGTGATTTTATCAATAACCCTTACAGCAAGACCGGGTCCGGGAAAAGGATGTCTATTAAGAATATCATCAGGAATACCAAGAAGTTTTGCGACCTGTCTTACCTCATCTTTGAAGAGAAATTTGAAAGGTTCAATAACTCTGCCTTCCTTTTCCATCTTGAGTATTTCTTTTACCCTGTTGTGATGGGTTTTTATAGTCTGGGAAGGTCCTTTTACAGAGCTTGATTCTATAACATCTGGATAAAGTGTTCCCTGAATGAGATAATCAAAATCCTTAAGTCCAGAATAAAAGACTTTGATAAAAGTATTTCCTATTATTTTTCTCTTTTTCTCTGGGCAGGATACTCCTTTTAATTTCTTCAAGAAAAGTTTTGAAGCATCAATATATTTGACATTAAGCCCAAGTCTATCACGTAAATTATATAAAACCTCTTTGTCCTCGTCAAGCCTCAGTAAACCATTATTTACAAAAATTGAAACAACATCATTGCCTAAAGCCTTATGAGCAAGAACTGCAAGTGTAGTAGAATCAACCCCTCCAGAAACTCCCAGAACAACCTTTTTACCTTTACATTTTTCCTTGAGGAATTTTATCTCATTTTCTAAGAAATTCTCCATATTCCAGTTAGCATTTGCCTTTGATATCTTAAAAACAAAGTTTGAAAGCATTTTCTTTCCTTCTTCGGTATGAACAACTTCTGGATGGAATTGAACAAGATAGATTTGCTTTGAAAGATTTTGAGCTGCAACAAACTCACAATCATTGGAAGCTGCAATTTTTTCAAATCCTTCGGGTAATTTAAGAACAGAGTCCCCATGACTCATCCACACAATGCTTTCATTTTTAACACCATCAAACAATGGTGAATCTTTCACTATTTTTATGACCGATTTGCCATATTCTCTATAGATAGATTTTTCAACTATTCCACCAAAGAGTTTTGAGGTGAGTTGCATACCATAACATATTCCAAGTATTGGAATACCAAGCTCATAGATTTCTCTTGATATAGTAGGAGCATCGATAGACAAGACACTCGATGGTCCACCAGAAAGTATAATGCCCTTAGGAGCTATCTTTTTAATCTCATCAAGAGCTATGTTGAATGGATAAATTTCAGAATATACGCCTAATTCTCTTACCCTTCTTGCAATAAGCTGGGTATATTGAGACCCAAAATCAAGAATCAAAATTTCTTCTCTCATAAGTCCTGCTAAGATTTAATTTTTGATCAATTTTTCAATTTTAGTCGCTAAAAAATACAGTTTTTTTGCTGCTTCCAATCTGTCAGAATCAACATATTTTTTAATTTTCTTCATTGAGCTATAAACAAAGTCAAGTATCTCGATAGAATTATCACACTTAGTAATAACTATTTTTTTTAATTCCTCGGGAACTTCAGAGCTTAAAGATGATTTTGTCATTGTCATAAGAACCTCTCACTTTTTTAATTTGTAGTAATTCTGAATGCTATTTACACTCACCTCTTCATTGTGAAGAGAATATAAAGCCTCAGAAAGTGCATACATTGCTGGCACAGTTGTAAAAAGAGGTATCTGAAGTAAAATAGCATTCTTTCTAATATATGTATCGTCCGAAAAAGCCTTTTGCCCAAGTGGAGTGTTAAATATTATATTAATATTTCCATTCTTCATTTCGTCAATTATATTGGGTCTACCTTCGTTAATTTTGTAAATTATATCGCAATCAATTCCATTTTTTCTCAAAAATTCAGCCGTTCCTGATGTTGCAACAATTTTATAACCAAGTGAAACTATTTTTTTAAGAGGTTGAAGTATCTTTGGTTTATCATTGTCATTTACTGTCACAAGTATTCTACCATTTTTAGGAAGTTTCATTCCTGCAGAAATTTGAGACTTAAGAAAGGCTTTGCCAAAATTAAAGTCTATACCCATTACTTCACCAGTTGATTTCATTTCTGGGCCCAAAACAGCATCTACATTCGGAAATTTATTAAATGGAATAACCACCTCTTTTACTGAAATAAAATCTGGCTCTTTATATCCAGTAATGCCAAAATCTTTAAGTTTGTGTCCCACCATTACTTTCGTTGCTATTTTTGCCCACGGAATACCAGTAGCTTTACTTACAAAAGGCACTGTTCTTGAGGCTCTTGGATTAACTTCAATAAAGTAGAGTTTATCATCTTTAATAGCATACTGGATATTCATAAGACCAATAACTTTAAGGGCTTTTCCAACCACTGTTGTCTGTTCTATTATTTTATTTATCATTTCTTCTGGAATGCTTGTAGGAGGCAAAATCATTGCACTGTCTCCAGAGTGGATTCCAGCTTCTTCAATATGTTGCATTATACCAGCAACAACTATACTTTCTCCATCACCTATAGCATCGACGTCAACTTCCTGAGCATTTTCAAGAAATTTGTCAATGAGAACAGGCCCACTTGAGAAAGCATCTATTTCTTCTTTAAGATATTTTTCTAACTCTGCTTCCGAATAAACAATGAGCATAGCTCTACCACCAAGAACATAAGATGGCCTTACAAGGACTGGATAGCCAATCTCTCTTGCAATTTCTTTTACCTCATCAAGTTTATAAGCTATGCCAGATGGAGGTTGTAAAAAACCAAGACTATCTATAAAACTTTTGAATCTTTCCCTGTCCTCTGCAATATCTATTGATTCCGATGATGTGCCAAGTATTGGAACATTGGCTTTGTGTAATGCTGTCGCAAGTTTAAGTGGTGTCTGCCCACCAAATTGAAGAATCACACCAAGAGGCTTTTCATTTTCATAGATATTCATAACATCTTCAAAAGTGAGTGGTTCAAAATAAAGTTTATCTGATGTATCATAATCTGTTGATACAGTCTCAGGATTTGAATTAACCATTATTGTTTCATAACCTTCTTCTTCCAAAGCAAAACAGGCATGAACACAGGCATAATCAAACTCTATGCCCTGTCCAATTCTATTTGGCCCACTGCCTAAAATCATAACCTTTTTTCTTGAAGAAGGAATAGCTTCATTTTCATCTTCGTATGTAGAATAATAATATGGCGTTTTTGCTTCAAACTCTGCTGCACAGGTATCAACAAGTTTATATGTTGGAATAACACCAAGCTCTTTTCTTCTATTTCTTACATCAATTTCTGTTAATTTTTCTTTTGAAAGGCTGACAATCTGTCTATCTGAAAAGCCAAATTGCTTTAATTCTTTTAACTCTTCACTCGAAAGTGAATAGAAAGATTTGCCTTTATATTCTTCTTCTTTATAGTATATTTCAAATAGATTGTTTAAAAACCACCTATCAATCTTTGTTAAATCATAGATTTCCTCAAGAGAAAAGCCTTCTTTTATAGCATTTTTAAGGTATAAAACTCTATCTGGATTTGGAGTTTTTAACTTTTCCTTGATTAAACTTCTCCATTCTTCTTTGTCCATATTTTCTGGCTTTTCAAGCTCATTAAATCCAGAATATTTATTTTCAAGAGAACGTAAACCCTTCTGAAATGCTTCTTTGAAGGTCCTACCTATAGCCATAACTTCTCCCACAGATTTCATCTGTGTACCAAGAACAGGTGCTGTTTCTTTAAACTTCTCAAAGTTAAATCTCGGTATTTTTACTACACAATAGTCAAGTGTAGGCTCAAATGAGGCTGGTGTCTCTTTTGTAATATCATTTGGAATTTCATCAAGGGTATAACCCACTGAAAGTTTTGCTGCAATTTTTGCTATTGGAAAACCTGTAGCCTTTGAAGCAAGTGCAGAACTTCTTGAAACCCTCGGGTTCATCTCTATAACAATTACTTCACCATTTTCTGGATTAACAGCAAACTGAATATTTGAACCACCAGTATCAACTCCGATTTCCCTGATTATAGCAATGGAATAATCTCTCAATCTTTGATATTCTTTATCAGTCAAGGTTTGAGCAGGAGCAACGGTAATTGAGTCACCTGTATGAACACCCATCGGATCAAAGTTTTCAATTGTACAGATGATAACTACGTTGTCTTTCGTATCTCTCATAACTTCAAGTTCGTATTCTTTCCAGCCAAGTAGAGACTTGTCTATCTGAACTTCATTTTTTATGGATAATGAAAGCCCTCTTTTTACAATCTGTTCAAATTCTTCAATATTGTAAGCTATTCCACCACCTGTTCCACCGAGCGTAAAAGCAGGTCTTATTATATTTGGAAAGCCAATTTCATCGACCACTTTAAGAGCCTCTTCAAGAGAATGCACTACCCTGCTTTCAGGAACTTTAAGCCCTATTTTAGCCATTGCCTTATTGAATTCAGCTCTATCTTCACCTTTTTTTATAGCCTCATAGTTTGCACCAATCATCTTGACGTTATATTTCGCTAAAACTCCACTTTCAAAAGCCTGAATAGCAAGATTTAAAGCAGTTTGCCCTCCAAGAGTTGGAAGTAATGCATCAGGCCTTTCAATCTCAATGATCTTCTCAAGATATTCAAGTGTCAAAGGTTCTATATAAGTTTTATCAGCAATTTCTGGATCTGTCATAATGGTTGCTGGATTGGAATTTATAAGAACTATTTCAAACCCTTCTTCTCTCAATGCCTTACAGGCCTGGGTTCCAGAATAGTCAAATTCGCAAGCCTGACCTATAACAATTGGACCTGAACCTATTATTAAAATCTTTTTTATATCTGTCCTTTTTGGCATAACCCTACCTTATATAAATTCAATTTGAGAGGAATACAAAAATTGTATAATTATAAAATAACTCAAAAAAAAAATCATTTTTTTACTAAATAAATATTTTTATTTTTCGAAAATAAAAGTGGGAGGCTCTTATGTATGGAATAGAAAAACAACTCTTTGAACAGCTCTTAATTCTCAAAGAAAATTATAATCTTGAAGGTATAAAAGCAGAATTTGAAGCAGAAGGTTCTTCTTTTAATGACCTTGTAAGGTTAAGAAGATTAACAGACAAAGCGGGGGTTAAATTATTCTTAAAAATTGGTGGTGTTGAGGCTGTTCGCGATATAAAAGACTCCCTTGAAATTGGAGTTGATGGAATAATCGCTCCTATGGTTGAAACATCTTTTGGCTTAAAAAAATTTATTTCAGCATATAAGTCTATATACAAAGACTATAGAATTAAACTCTCAATAAACATAGAAACAAGAAACTCAATAGAAGAACTTGACGAAATACTGGTTTATGCAAAAGATAAAATTGACAATATAACACTCGGTAGAACAGATTTAAGCGATTCATTTATGGATGAATCAATAAAGCCAGACACAGATTTCATAATGAAACTTGTTCAGGAAGTAGGGAAAAAGGCAGTTTACCATGGTATGACATTCACAGTTGGAGGAAGTATAAGCTCAAAGACTATCGAAAAATTCAAGATGAATCCAGACCTCTGTGAAAATATAACAGCTATAGAAACAAGAAAAGTAGTTTTGCCTAAAAAAGTAATGTTATATAAAGAAGATGCACTTGAAGAAGCACTTAAGTTTGAAGAACTCTATATACTTTCAAAGAAAGAAATTTCAAACGTAATGATAGAAAGTGAATTATTGAGACTTGAAAAACTCGAAGAAAGAAAGAAAAAAGAAGTGGTTTTTGAAAAAGCATGGTTTATAGGTTAAAATTTTCATAATTAAGGATTATTGCGGCTTTCAGAACTTCTTTTTCATAATCTGAGATTCGGGAGTCGTAATAATCCTTAATCTTTATCTTCCCTTTCATAATATCATCAAATATATCCTTAAGAATACCTTTTAATACTTTACTACGAAAATCTTCAGTTGTATTTTTAAAAGCAAATAAAACCTTCGCAAAGCCAACTTCATCTATCAATAAATCTACATCTTCAGGAGTATTTATAAGTTTTTCAATATTTTCTTTAAAATCAAGGGCTTTAAGAAACTTTGTATAATATATATCTTTAATCTTTTTTAAAACCAAATATGTTTGAAAATACTTCTCTTCTTCAGAAAATTTTTGAGAGTAATTTACATCTTCCATGAAAATTTTAAAACCTTTTTCTGAAAAATATGGATAAAATATCTCTATTATTTCATTTTCTTTAAGAAAAGTAAGTGAAATTGCAAGAGACTTTCTCCTCGTTTCAGCAATTAATTTTCTTCTTTCTTCTTCAGAAAGAAGGCAAATCCATTCAGCAAGAGTTCTATTTTCAAATTCATTCTTCAATACCGCTATATGGTAGGCTTTTTTAATATATTCAAATCTACTGAAAAAAGGAAGATTGGTCATCAACTCACCTGCTGAAACAAGTATATTTCTATTTATAATATAGTTTACTTCCCTTGCCCATCTATAGGTAGAATAGGATCTTATTTTTTCAGTTAATTCAGTTCTCACTCTTGTCGAAAAATTTTTGAGAATTCTATCTCCTCTTTCTCCAAGGTTTCTTATATATCCAGCAAGCATATCTATTGATGCTATCCTCTTAGAAAGAATATGATTGAGAAGCAACTGAAGTTTATTATCAGGCAAGGCAAGTATATACTTGTCTATATCAGCTACTGGATTTGTAAGTATAGCATAAAGTTTCTTTTCAAACAAAGAAACGTCATCAACCTTGAAATAATCAAGGAAATTTTTTGTTATCTCATTCGTTATAGCCAAAGTAAATTCCATATTCCCTTTTGAGGCATAAAAAAATGCACAATCGAAGACTTGTTCTTCAACCAAACCTTTATATTGAATATGAATCTTTTTCCCCAAAAGAACCCTTAAAAATTCTGTATTAGTAATACTTTCTACGATTTTTTTCTCTACACCTTGAATTGAAATAAAAAAATAGCCAAAAAGTCTTTTATCCATTATAAAATTGAATTTTAAAGTATTTGAATACAAGAAAGGTTTTTCAATCTCCTTAAGCTGAAAATAATGTGGAATCAAAAGAAAGGGAAATATAGTTAACTTCATAAAAATATTGACACAAAATACTTTTTTTTATAGAATAAATACTATTAATTTTCGGGTCATAGCGCAGTTTGGTAGCGCGCCTGGTTCGGGACCAGGAGGCCCCGGGTTCAAGTCCCGGTGACCCGATTTTTTTCTACTATTTTAAGGTTAAGAAAACCTTTTTCTACCCTTACACTTACTACTTCAACTTTTATCTTGTCTCCAATCACAAACTTTTTCCTTGTTCTTTTACCAATTGCACAATAGTTTACCTCATCAAAAATGTAATAATCATCTTCCATATCAGCAAATCTTATCATTCCCTCTATACCATATTTTTCTATCTGTGCAAAAATTCCAAGATTTATAATTCCAGATATTATTGCACCAAACTTCTTACCTTCCATTCCTTTCATAAATCTTAAAGATTTTATTTTATAAAACTCTCTTTCCATCTCCATTGCGATTCTCTCTGTGTTTGAAATGTGAGTTGCTATCTTTGATAATTCATCTTTTGAATAAGGAAGAGGTTTATCCTTTTCAAACAGAAAATGCCTGATTAATCTGTGAACAATAAGATCAGCATATCTTCTTATTGGAGAAGTAAAGTGAGTGTAAAATTCAAAACCAAGCCCATAATGTCCAAAATTTTCAGTTTGATATCTTGCCTGTTGCATCGATCTTAGCAAGATATGATTTATAAGTTCTTTATGGGGCTTATCTTTTACCTCTTTAAGAATCTTTTGAATTGCAAAAGCATCAGGCACAGGGTTACCCTGAATTTTATGCCCAAGTCTCAAAGCCATTCTTATAAAACTTCTTAGCTTATGTTCTTCTGGTTCTTCATGCACTCTATAAAGTGAAATCTCCCTTTCTGATAGGAATTTTGCAACACATTTATTTGCAGCAAGCATAAATTCTTCTATTATTCTTTCTGCATCAAGTCTTTCTTTAAGCCATACCTTGACCGGTTCATCATTATCATCAAGTTCTATCTTTTGCTCTTTAAAATCAAAATCTATACTTCCGTTTTCTATTCTTCTTTTATTAAGTATTCTGAATAAAACATTCATTTCATCAAGAGATTTTTTAAGATTTTTATCTTCAATTTCAACTTCACCCCTAAGGTAAGATTCAACATAATCATAAGTCAGTCTATATTTAGAACAAATTATTGAAGGAAAAATTTCATATTTTTTTATTTCTCCATTTTTATCAATATCCATAAAAATAGAAAGTGTAAGTTTGTCTTCGTTGGGATTAAGGCTACAAAGATGATTGGAAAGAGCGAATGGAAACATAGGAACTACTTTATTGATAAAGTAATAACTATTTCCTCTTTTTTTTGCTTCTTTGTCAAGTTTTGAGTTTTTTGAAACATAGAAGGAAACATCAGCAATGTGGACTCCAAGCCTGAAACCTGTTGATTTTGTATCTATTGAAACCGCATCATCAAGATCTTTTGCATCGGCTCCATCAATGGTAAAAATCATCTTTTTTCTTAAATCAAGCCTTTTTTCTTCATCTACCTTAAAATTTAATTCATTAGCTTCTTTTAAAACGCTTTCTGGAAATTCTCTTCTGATCTTATATTTTTCTGTAATTATATAAAAATCGTCTTTTGCAGTAAACTTCGTTTTATCAGGTGGGGTTTTTGATTTTTTTACATTTTCTTTCTTGTCTTTATGAATAATTTCTTTTTCCTTCAAAACTATAAGATTCTTTTCATCATCAATGGTTATTTCTTTGTTTTTAACAAGACTACTTACCAGCTTTTTCATCTTTTTTATATTTGAAGGCTTTTTAACATTCAAGACTTCAATAAGTTTATCAAAACTGATTGAAGAAAACGACTTTATTATCTTTATCAAATCTTTTCTTTTCACAATATTACCTTATGGTTTTTTTACAACTACTATTGTCATATCATCCCATTGTGGAGTATTCTTTGACCATTCTTCAACTTCTCTGAATATCGAATTAACTATTGTATTAGCATTTGTTGCCGAATAATTTTTCAAGATATTTTTTACTCTTTCAAGTCCAAAAACCTCTCCACTCACGTTCATAGCATCAACTATTCCATCAGTGAGACATATTATTATATCCTGAGATTCAAGTTTCAACTCCACAGAATCATAGCTTTCTTTTCTATTTATACCGAGAGGAATACCCTTTGATTTAAGTGGAATTAGTTCATTCTGGCTTGCTCTATATACATACTGAAGATTGTGACCAGCATTAGAATAAATAAGTGTTGAAGTTTCAAGATCTACTATTCCATAAAACAATGTAACAAACATTCCAACTCTCGAATCATCGACAAGTATTTCATTTGCCATTTTAAGCATATCTCCAGGCTTATTTATATGGTGAGCATAAGCCTTTATAACACTCCTTGAAACAGCCATATAAAGTGAAGCAGGGAGTCCCTTACCAGAGACATCACCTATAACTATTCCAAGTTTTGTTGGTGAAAGTTTATAAATATCATAAAAATCACCACTTACTACCTCAGCCGATTTCATTTTTGCAAAAACAGATAGGTTTTGATAATCTTTAAAGTTACTGAGTAGCAAGGCATTTTGAATCATTTTCATTATTTCTATTTCTTTTTTTAATTTTTCATTTTCTATCCTTTCCTGATAGCTTAAAATCGACTGATAAGCCTGACCAACCTGATTTGCTATAGTTTGAAGTAGCTTTGCCATTTCTTCGTTATATCTTACTCCCCTCTTGGGTTCTGAAACATTTATTACCCCTATCGGGATGTTTTGAACTTTTATAGGTGCAGAAATAAAACTTCTACTTCTATATCTTAATTTTTTGTTTTTGCTTATTCCCTGTTTTTCAATATCGTTTGAAAATATAGCCTTTCCATCGTTTAAAACCTGATTTGATATTTTTTCAACATAGATTATATTTTCAGTCTTTTCTATAACATCTTTTGGAATACCCATTGCTGCTTCTATATATAACTTTCCAGTCTCTTCATTTATAAGCATTATCGAAATTCTTTCAGAGGAAAATATTTTTGAAAGAAGTTTCAATATTTTATCAAATAATTCCTTTCTTGTGCATAAAGAATTTGTAAGATTAGAGATCTGGTATAAATACTCTATCTCTCTTGCTCTATCTTTGAGCTTTTTATATAATAACGCATTTGAAATAGCAATCGCTGCCTGTTCTGCAAATTGCTTGAGAATAACAATATCGTCATCTGTAAACTTACCTTTAGCTGGATTCATTACTTCAATTACACCTATAGTAGTTCCCTTGTTTACAAGAGGCATCGCAACAAGGCAACGTGTCTTAAGTTTTGTAACACTATCAACTTCTGGATAGAATCTTTCATCTTTTTCTGCATCATCAACTATTACAGGCTCCTGTTTTTCTGCCGCATAGCCTGCGATTCCTTTTCCTTTAGGCACCACTATATCGTATAAAGTATCACTACTTTCACCAAAAGCAACTTCAAAATGAAGGTCGCCTGTTTGTGGGTTTCTCAATAGTATGGAAGCACCCTCAGCATCAAGAAGTACACCAGCATAATGTGAAATATCTTTAAGAATACTTTTAACATCTGTAATGGCATTAATCTTCTGGTTTATATCAAGAATTGCCTGAAAATCACTGATTTCCAACATATTTTTCTCCAAATGCTTCACATAGCAGCGGAAAGTATCTCGTTTATCTCATTTCTACCTGCAGGTCTTGGTATATAATTCAAAAATTCATACTGTGTTGCAACCTTTGAAGCCGTATCTATTTTATCCTCTGTAAAATTATACTCTGAAAGTCTCTGTGGAATGTGAAGTTCAAGCATAAGTCTTCTTATAGCCTCTATAGCCATAATAGCCGCCTCAATAACAGTAACTTCACTTACTTTTTCACCCAAAGCCATAGCAATCTGAATAAATCTATTTGCAGCCGCAGTCAAATTAAACTCCATAATATGTGGCAGTAAAATCGAAGTTCCTATAGTTGAAGAAATACCAGTCGCAGTTTCTATGCCCATACCACAAGCACTGGTAAGCCCGGCCGAAGAAAAACAGGTTGACAAAGATGCAAGCAAAGCTCCCACAGAAAGGTTACCTTTCAACTTTGTATTTGCAGGCTCTACTGCAAGCCTTTTTAAATTCACACTTATGTATTCTATGGCTTTAATACTGAAAGAATCTGAAATTGGGTTTGACTTTTTTGAAATATATGAATCAAAAGCATAAGCTAACGCTTCAAGACTCGAATAAACAACATCATTTAAAGGAACATCCTCTGTAAGAACTGGATCAATAATTATAGCTGTTGCGATTGAATCTCTATCGGAGTAAGGCTTTCTGATCTTGTCAGTATCATCAATAACATAAGTAATCGGCATAAGCCCCCAATTAATCGTTTGAACAAAAGGAACCTCTACATATTTAACCTTTTTAACTGCAAGTTTTTTATACCCTTTCAAACTTTCTTCTGTAACTTCCTGAGTACTGAATTGTGCAATACATTTTGCTACAGAAAGAGAATTGCTACTACCTATTCCTACAACAACATCTGCTCTTGCCCCTTTGACAATATTTACTCCCTCAAACAAATCTTTTGTTGTTGCGTTTGATGGTATTTCAAAATTTATAATATCATAAGCATAACCTTCGATAATTCTTTTGACTTTTGTTGTTATTCCAAGTTCTGTGGCTTTCTTGTCAGCAATAATAACAACCTTCTCCTGATTTGGTGCTGCATACTCTGGCAAACGCTGCAGGCTTTCATTGCCATAAAGAATCATTGAAGGAACCTGAAAATCAAGTACCGGCATTATTATCCTCAAACTTTTTACATAATTTATCGGAACTTATCTCTTAAATTATAATTATAAAGTAAAATCAATGCAACTTTATTGTGTTAAAAATTTTTATTTTTTAATCATAAAGAATAAAATTTCTTTTAAAAATAGATCATCTTGTTTTCATATTCATCTGCAAGGCAATTTCTTTAATAAGAGTGGATAATTTTATACGAGTCTGATTGTTCAAATAAAGAAAGAACAATCCATACTCTTTCCTTCCCTTGGTTGTAATAAAACTTTTTGAAACTGAACATTCAAGATTGGTAAATATAAAATCTCTGTTATTTATAGAATAATTAAAAGACAAATGGTAAATTAAATTCTTCTGCAAATTATTTTGCAGTGCAAGTCTTACTCCTTCAAAACTTATATCAATTATTTCCACTTCATAAGACGTATTACTTTTGGGATTATAAAGAGTTCCTTTTGTATTCTGTAGTGGAATTCTTGAATATCTTCTTTCATAGCTTAACAATAGATTTTCTGGCTTTTTAAGTATAATTGAAAAATTATCTTTCACACTTACTATGGTTGTAAGTCCCCTTAAGAAATGTTTACCCACATTGTAATTTATATAAAGTGGCATCCCTCTCAAAAACTTAAACTCCACGCCTGCAGGGTATTCTACCTCAACATATTTATCATTTACACCAATAACTTTTGTGCTTATTAGATTTAAAACCCCTTCCTTTTGTAGATCCATTTCAACAGAATAGCCCTTCATTATCGGATATGTAGCTTTAAGAAAAAGTTTGACTTCCTTTTCACTGACTTTAAGACGATGAACGTTATAATATAAATACTCGGCAAACTTTTCAAATATAGAATTTGGGATGCCTTCTGCAATAACCTCTTTCTTCTTAAATTCTACTATTATATCTGAAAGAATTTTCCTCTGATAGGCATTGAGAGAAGTGTTTTTCTTAAGTAAATCTGGTGCAACCATACTTATTGCTTTTAAAACCCCAATCTTTTTCCCTTTAACATATTTTTTGTAATATTCATTAATCAACCAAATCAATAAAATGATAAGTCCGACAACAGCCAAAAAAAGCAAAAAGTCTAAAGAGTTTCCTCCCCCTCTTTTCATTCCCCCCGATATACCACGCAGAAACTCAGAAGTTTGATCCATAAAAACCTCCTTTATCCTGCAGGGGAAAAGTTTTTAAGTCAATTAAATTTCAAAAGTTTTTTAAGAAAAAACTATTTACCAAAAGAAATCTCATCAGGTAGTTCATTAACATCACCCTGTTTTATAGGGAAATATCTTTCAAGTATCTTGCCTACTTCTTTAATACCATAAACTATGCCTTCACCGAATTGGTTTTTGAGAAAATAATTCTCCATTTCCCTTGCAATATTATGCCAGAAATTTTCACCAACCTTTCTGTTAATCCCTTCATCACCTATTACCGCAAACTTTCTATCTTTGATGGCAAGAAAAAATAAAACCCCTGTTCTTTCTTTTGTGTTATACATCTGGAGTGCATTAAAAGCCTTTTTTGCCTCTTCTATTATATCACCTTTAATTTTTTTTGCAATATGTAATCTTATTTCACATATTGATTTTTTCTCAACTTCTTTTATAGTATTAACAATATTTTCCTGTTCATCTTTTGATAAAAAAAATTTTGGATTTAAACTTCTTTTACCAGCCTCCACTTGCCCCTCCTCCTCCAAATCTTCCACCTCCTCCAGAAAAACCACCGCCACCACTTCTAAAGCCTCCACTTCCTCCAGTATAACCTCTTCCAGCAGACATTAAAGCATAAAAAATAATCTTCAAAATCAAAAGGGTAATACTGAAAATTAAAAACCACTCTAAAAACTTATAGTATTTTTTATCATTACCAAAGTTATATCTCAATATATCAATAACAAAAAATATACCAATTAATGCAAAAATTAAAGCAATAAATTTAAAAAACATTTTATACTTAAGAAAGCTGTTTTGTTCAAAGATTATCTTCCTCATATCATCAGAATTATCACCTTCTTGAGAAATGATGGCCATTATTCTTTCCACTGCGTTTTCTATACCCTTTTCATAATTTTTTTCTCTGAAGGCTGGTGCAATAATATTTCTGATTATATCTGACGACAAAGCATCTGTTAGCCTTTCTTCAAGTCCATATCCAACTTCTATCCTGATTTTTCTTTCTGCCATAGCTATGGTAATAATAACCCCGTTGTCTAAATTTTTCTTTCCAATTTTCCATTTTTCGGCAAGTTTCATCGAAAAACCCTCTATATCCTCTCCATCAAGAGAATCAATCATCACAATAACTATTTGATTTTGGGTTCTTAACTCAAAATCTTCTAACTTTTTCTCAAGTCTATCAATAAAAGATGGAGATAAAGTGTAGCTATAGTCATTTACCCTCCCTTTCGGTTGATCAGGTATGTTGAAAGGAAAAACAACAGAAAAAGATAATAAAATTAAAAAAACAATATGTCTTATCACCTTCTACCTCTTATATTTTAAAAGAGGTTGCCATAGCAACCTCTTTTTTATTCAAACTTTATTTTTGGAGCTTTTTCTGCACCTTCTTCTGCTTTAAAATATGCTTTTTCAGAGAATCCAAACAAGGCAGCAATAATATTTGTTGGAATTCTCCTTCTCAAGCTGTTAAATTCCTGAACAAGATCGTTATATCTTTTTCTCTCAACTGCTATTCTATTTTCTGTTCCTTCAAGTTGAGATTGTAAATTAAGAAAGTTTTCATTTGCCTTAAGCTGTGGATAGTTTTCAACTACAACCATAAGCCTTGAAAGTGCACTCGATAATTCTCCCTGAGCTCTCTGAAATTCTGCAAGTTTCTTTGAATCATTCACCACCGAAGGATCAAACTTGATTGTCCCAATCTTGCTTCTTGCCTCAATAACAGCCTGCAATGTCTCTCTCTCATGCTTTGCATAACCTTTTACAGTTTCTACAAGATTTGGTATTAAATCTACCCTTCTTTGATAAACATTTTCTACCTGTGACCACTGAGCCTTAACCTGTTCTTCAAGAGTAACAAGTCTATTATATCCCCCCATCATTATGCTACATCCACCAACTACAAATAAGGCTATAATCCCTAAAACTATCCAGACTTTACTAAACTTCATCTTATCCTCCCAATATAATTATAATTTTTAGATAAAATTATGGCAACTTATCTTGATTCAATATTTATTATTTCTGTTGGTTAGCAAGCGGTTAGGATTGATTAGGCAATCAATTCTAACCTCATTAATATTTGAATGCCTATTATATTTTTTCTTTCAATTTTGTAAGAAGTTTTATTTCTTTATTTTCTACAAGAACATTTTCTTTATTCAAAGGAATACCAAGCCCTTTTTCAATCATTTCTTTTGCCTTTTCTTTGTTATTTTGTTCAAGCAAAAGTTCGGCATAAAATCTATAAGCTGTCCTATTTTCTGGATTGATACTTATAGCCTTTTCGTAGTCTGCCATTGCCTTTTTTATATCTCCAACACTTATAACAGAAGGAGCTTTATGAAAAACCCTTCCCCTCACAATATAAAAATTGCCTTTCTCAAACTCTGGATTCAATTTTATGCCTCTGTTGCAGGCTTCCATTATCGGTTTTACAGATGACAAGCTCTGCATTACACCGTTTGCTTCCCCCCATGAACCAAGACAAACAGCAAGCCAATACCAGCCTTCTGGACTTTCTGGTTTTAATGTTGTTGCCTTTTCTGCCACAGTTTTACCAAGATTTAAGATTTTCTTCTTCTCTTCTCTGTCTTTCACAAAGTTATCTGCGTAAAAATAAGAAATTCTTGCAAGTTTCCAAGCCACTTCAAAGTCATTTTGATTTTTGCTAAATTCTTCCCTCGTTGTCTCAAAAGCCTTTTTAGCCCCTTCAATAGAATTTCTTTCCTGCCAGTAATCTTCAAATGAAAATAACTGGTTAAAAAGAAGAATAACTAAAATAACAATAACTTTCTTCATACTCAAACCTCCTCTTTTTTTGCATAAATTTCAAAGGTATCACCAAGTTTTAAAAATTTTTGTAAATTTCTTGTAAAACTAATATCAACAACACCAAATCTATCAGGGTGTAGTCCAAAAATCTCAATCTTTTTTATCTTAAAATTATTTTTTTCAAGCAGGGTTTTCATACCTGTAAGAGATGGTTCAAATATATGCTCCACAGGTCTTTTTTGAAAATATAACTTTTTATTAAATCTAAAAAATCCACCATAACCATTTGGAAGTGATAGTGCAAGTATTCCTCCTTCATTAAGTAAAAGAGAAATCCTTGATAAAAAATAAGCTGGATTTTCAATATGTTCAAGTGTAAACCACAGAGTTATCACATCAAATTTTTCTCTTATGTCATTTAAGTCTTTATAGCATTCTAAGTTAAAATTTTTTCTGGAATAATCAATCGCATAATCAGAAATTTCAAGTCCTTTCGCTACAAAACCCATTTTATTTGCTTCATCACAGAAAAAACCCAAAGCACTCCCAATATCAAGAAGAGCTAAAGACTCCTTTTTACAAAGTTTTTTAATTATATTAAGCCTTCTTTTTGAATAATTCCTGATGTTTTTTTCGTCTTCAAGATAACTCTTCCCATAAGCAGCTTCATAAGTTTCATCAAAATAGTTTTTTTTATAAAAAGAACTGTCAATATTAGCAACAAGAAAATTTGATTTACATTTCTTACAAAAATAAAGCTCTCCTGTAGAAATATTAGTGAGTTTTTCAAAATATGAAGAATCACATACTGGACACTTCATACTATCCTCTTTCCCTTCTGAATAAAAGAAAGTCTTGAAAAGGCCTGACTTTTAAGACTTTCTTTTGTAAAAAAGTCAGGATTTTTTATATAATCAATATAAGCCCTTCCTGCAACCATTGCAGCATTATCGGAACATAATGGCAAAGAGGCAGAAAAAACTTCTATTTCTTTGAGTTTGGATAATTCTTTTCTAAGGAAACTATTGGCAGAAACTCCACCTGAAATTACAAGCCTTGAAATGTTAAAGTCTTTTAATGCATTAAGAGTTTTATCAAGCAAGTGTTTTATAGCAAGTTCCTGAAAGGTTTTTGCTATTGATTTAATGTTTTTTTCATTTACTTTAAGTTTCTTAAGTCTATAAACCATTGCGGTTTTAAGCCCACTATAGCTGAAATTATATCTATCCTTTTTATCAGGTAAAGGTAAGGATATATCCTCAAACTCATCAAGAAATATAGCTTCCTTATCCTGTGCAAGTTTATCTATTATAGGTCCACCGGGATAACCAAGATCAAGATATTTTGAAATCTTATCAAATGCCTCTCCAATAGCATCATCAATAGTAGAGCCAAGAAATTCTATGTCATAAAAAGATTTCACAAGGAATAAAACAGTGTGTCCTCCAGAAACAACAAGTCCAATATAAGGAAAAACTATCTCATTTTCAAGATGTGGAGAGTACATATGAGCCATAATGTGGTTTACAGGTATATAAGGCTTATTGAAAAAAATAGAAAGAGTTTTTGCTACATTAGTCCCAACAAGCAGACTACCAAGCAATCCCGGACCATTTGTTGCAGCAAAAGCATCAATTTTATCAAGAGGATAATTTCCAATCCCGCTTTCAAGCACCTCTATTATTTTAAGGAGATGATTTCTTGAAGCAACTTCTGGAACAACACCATTAAAAACCTTATGAATCTCTATCTGTGAAAATGTAGAAAGAGAAACCACCTTTTTCCCATCTTCTACTATAGAAACAGAAGTTTCATCGCAGGATGTTTCGATACCAAGTATTAACATAATTCTCCTTAAAAAAAGGTTTTAACACCAAAAGCAAAATTTATTCCACTTGCAAATATCTGGCGAGTTGTAAACTCGTCAACATAAATCTCTTCAAATATTCCTATAGCCATTGTCTCAAAAAATATTCCCAGAAAAGACGGATTTGAAAAATTTATATTTATACCAAAACCACCATATATTCCGTTATAAAATGGTTTCATAAAAACCTCATCTGGAGTATGAACCATAAGATAGCCTAACTTAAGATATGGACGTATCCTATCATACTTATCACCCGTTGAAGTAATAATTCCTAATTTGTAGGTATAATAATTGAAAATTTCCTCTTTTTTTATAATATTTGTTTTAATAGAACCTCTCAAGAAAGCATAGTCAAACTCAAAATTTAAACCAACAGTATCAAAAAGTAATGGAGAATTGACTTCTAACCCGAGAGAAAAATCTTTTGGTGCTTGCAAAAAATTAATATTGAACTTAATCCCCAGAGATAAGTTATTCAGCTTCGAGATGTTATCAGCAAATAATGTTGAAAAAATAAGAAAAAAAAATGGTATATACTTCATTTGATACCTTATATAAAAGATTCTATTCTTTCTTTAAAATCTTTGAAAAAATTAAAATTACTATAGAAACTTGCCCTATTAACTATAAGTCTTGCGGTAGATTCAAAAATGTTTTCAATCACTTTAAGCCCATTTTCTTTAAGTGTTGCACCTGTAGAAACGAGATCCACTATACAATCAGCCATGCCAGTTACTGCAGCAAGCTCAACAGAACCATAAAGTTTAATAATTTCAGCCTGTACAGATATATTTGAAAAAAACTTTCTACTTATCACTGGATATTTTGTAGCGACCTTAAGATACGGCTTTGAGAAAAGCTCTTCTTTTGAAAGGTTTTCTTTACCAGCCACAACCATTCTACAATAACCAAACTTAAGATCAAGAATCTCAAGAACATCAGCCTCATGTTCGACTAAATCATCTTTTCCACAGAAACCAATATCTGCTGTTCTATTTTCTACATAAGTAGGAATATCCCATGCTCTCACAATTATAATACTTATGTTATTACCCACCGGAAAGATGAGTTTTCTTGAATCTTTTGGAATACCTTCTTTTATTAATCCTGCTTTTAACAATAAATTTTCTGCGTCCTCTCCAAGTCTTCCCTTTGGCAATGCAATAACCATTTTTCCTCCAGATAAAAATTATAAAAAAAGCACATATTTTAATCAATTAAATGAGATTTTATTTTTTCAAAAATCTCTAATTTTTCTATCTCTTCTTTGAAAAATTCTTTATTTAAAAAATAATTTGTAGCTTTCTTACCAATACCGGGAATTTCTTTTATTTCATTTAATGTTGCTTTATTAAATGAAAAAGGATATGAAAGTCCGACTATAGATCTTTCCCTATGTGAAATAACAAAGCTATCTACTTTTTTTAATAATTCTATTTTTTTGGGAATATTTACTGTAATTGGATATGTCCCTATTTGCCTTGCAAGAGACCAATCTCCTCTATGTGATTCCACTATCAGGTTAGTTAAAAGTGTGCCTACTGGAAAAATTTGATTTAACATATAGTTATCAATCTCATTTCTTATTTTTTCTCTATAATTTCGGAATATTGCATCAAGGATTTTTTCATCTTTTGTTGTATGAATTTTTGTTTTTTTAGATGGCTTAATTTGTCTTATGTTTATCCTTCTTAATAATAAACCATTCTGTTTTACCTTTAAAAGAAACTCATAATTCTTACGAAAGGTATCTTTATTTTCACCAATCAAACCTTTTATAATATTTATACCGGGAAGTAGCTTCGGAATTCCATTTTCCCTTTTCCCCCCTATTTGATTGAGCATTTCTATAGCAAAATAAATCTCTTCTGGTGTAGCTTTAAGATTGTTTTTTTCTATAACAACTGGATCTGCACTTTCCATACCAAAAGCCGCCACATCCCCAGCTGTATTGTGTTCAACAATTATTTCAGTTATTTTTCTTGATTGTTCTGGAAAATTTGCTATAGTCCCCGGATTAACATTATCAAGATGGAGAGTTTCTATATTTGAAATTCTATCTCTTATCCCTTTGTATAATCTTTCAATCCAGATTGGATTTGGGGCTGGAAAACCATTTTTGAAGTTTGATAAATCTGCTCCATATGAATAAAGATCTGCCTGTTTCCCTATTCTGAAATGTTTAATACCATAGTAAGATAATGTCTCTATCTCTTTTACTATATCTTCTGGTTTTCTGAATTCAACGTCAAAAAGGCCTTCTATACAAAATGAACAATGTGTTTTTCTTGGACAACCTCTTCCTGTTTCTATTTCAACAATAACATCTGGAAATCTCGGATGGTCTTTAACTATAAATGCTCCACTAATAGCAAATTTATTTAATTCTTCAACTGTTCTATATCTGAATGAAGAATCTGAAAACCTGAAATAATGATATATAAAAGATTCAATATCTTTTTCTACAAGATGAATATTCTGATTATTAAAACTTATTTCTTCAAACTGTATCGGACCACCAAGAAAAATTTGAGCTTTTTTATTTTTTTTTGCTATTTCCTCAATTTCATTTAGTTGAATAGGCATTCCACCAAGATATTTACCGGGAACAGGATTACCGGCTATTATGACTATATAATCCCAATCAGAAACAAAAAAATCACTTTCTCTCACTTGAGTTATAGTTTTGTAAAAAATATCCCTTATTCCAGTAAGATATGCCGCTCCAGCGACATATCTTACATAGGTAGAAATATAAGGGGGAACACCAAGACAGGTGGGTTCATCTACGAAACCATCTATTATAAGAAATTTCATTACAAACCAGTTTCCAGCTTTATTTTATCTTCTTTTTCAATAACACCGCTCTTATCTTCTTCAGGTAAAAAGTCAAGTTCTATATCTTTCATATCTATTTTGTTTGTTATTTTTTCTATATCTTCAATATTATCTTCATGATAATTTTCATTATGTAGATCACAAACTTTTGATGGAACTGTGCCAACAAGAAAATATTCACCAACTGTTCTTGGACAAAATTGGTTGGCAAGTAGCCCTGTAGAGGCACAAACCTCGGCATAACCAACCTCTCCAGATGGAATATTAAATGGAATATCTGGCACCCCCTTAAGCGAACGAAGGGTAAATTTCATCCAGATAGGAGCTGCAACTAAAGCCGCCGAACGATGTCGCCCTAGAGATTTATTAGGATTATCAAAACCCACCCATACAACAGTAGCAAGATTTTTTGTAAATCCACCAAACCACGTATCTTTCCAGTTTGCTGTTGTTCCAGTCTTACCTCCAGCCTCAAGATTAAAACCAGTTGATTTTGCTGCGCCGGCTCCTGTTCCGTAATAAAGCACATCTCTCATTAAAGATTGCATTATAAAAGCCGTACCTTTAGACATAATCTGAGTTTTGCTTGATTTATCAATTTCTCTTTTAAGCTCAAAGTCTTCAAGAACTTTGCCATACCTATCCTTAATCTTGAGAATAGCTATAGGCCTTACACTGACTCCGTCATTTGCTATTGCAGCAAGAAATGTTGCCATCTCAAATGGTGTAAAAATTCCAATACCGAGTGCTCCTGATAAAGCAGGGGGAAGTCTTTTTTTAACCTCATCTTTTGGAATTCCAAAATATTGCCCTAAGTATTCGCAAACTCCATCATATCCAAAAGTCTTAAGTAGAAGCTCCCATACCTGAACAGCTATAACATTCACAGAATACTGTAAGGCTGTTCTTATCCTTAATTTTCCTCTGAAAGTCCCCTCATAATTTCTTGGAACCCACAAATTACCAGAAGGTTCTTGAAATGCAAGGAATTTATCTTCAAATACGCTTGCAGCTGTAATAAGTTTCTTTTCTATTGCAAGAGCATAAAAAACAGGTTTAAATAGTGAACCTAACGGCCTTTTAGCCATCATAGCTCTGTTGAATTGATTAAGATAGCTGAAAGATGTCCCTCCCACCATTGCCTCAATATAACCATTATTTGGATTTATTGCAACTAAGGCCGCTTCAATCTTATCTTTTCTACCTTCCCTCAATATTTTCAAATTATTTCTTTCGTTTATTTTCTTCGTTAGTTCATTTATTCCAAGAAAGTAGGAAGAAAGCAACATAAAATCATTGTATGAAGCTATAAGCTCATCCATTCTTCTTTCTACCTTCGCAGCACCAACCTTTAAAGCATCAAGACCAAATGTAATACTTATAAGATCTACAATATCTTCATACTCTCCTCTATAGAATGAACTATAATATCTTGTTTCTTTGTCATAATTTTCCTGTTCTTTTGTGATAGAAGCTACTATTTCTTCATTGGCTATTTTTTGCTTATCGAGATCAAGGGTGGTAAATATTTCATACCCTCCACCATAGACATTTTCTTCACCATAAAGTTTTATTAGTTCCTGTCTTATATATTCAGTAAAATATACAGCTTCATTTCTCACACTTCTCTGAATATTAATATCTTTAATCTTAAAGATTGTAGAATAGTTTTCCCAAAAATCTTCATAAATTTCATCAGCCTGATCCTTTGAAAGATAACCAAGCCTTACCATTGAAGAAAGAACTAATTTATGCCTTGCCTGTGCCTTATAAGGATTAAATATAGGAGAGTAAGCTGAAGGTTGTTGAACAAGTCCAGCAAGTAAAGAAGCCTCAGCTATTGTCAAATCTTTAGCTCTCTTACCAAAGAAAAATTGAGCCGCAGCCTCAACTCCATAACAACCATGTCCAAAATAAACACGGTTAAAATACATTTCGAGAATTTCCTGTTTTGAGTATTTCTTTTCTATTTGAAAAGCATACCAGAGTTCTACTATTTTTCTGAAAACACTTCTTTCTCCAGTAGTAAATAAACTTTTGGCAAGCTGCTGGGTAAGAGTTGATCCACCTCTTGCTCTCTTACCCATCAAAGGTTCTATCAAAGCCCCTTTGATTGTTGCCCAAAAGTTAAATCCCTTGTGTTTATAAAAATTGTTATCTTCAATCGAAATAATCGCATTTATAAGAGGTTTTGGAAGATCTTTAAAATATATAATATCTCTTTTTTCAAAGAAAAATTCAGTAATAAGTCTTCCCTTTATATCATAAACCTTTGTTGGAACAGAATATAGAGAATAATTTTCGAGAGCTTTAATATCTTTAAGTGTTGAAAATGTTATTATTATCTGAGCTATTATTATCCCCGTTATAAAACCTATTGCAAGAATACCATAAAAAAATATCTTTTGTATAGTAGTTAAAGGAAAATGCTTCCTTGTTTCATTTAAGAACTTCTTAAACCCCATTTAATCCACCTCGGAGAACGTAATTCTAACAGAAATTTTAAAATAAATTAATGAAATAATCAAATTTTGGATTTATCATAGACAGTTACATTTTTTTATATTTTTTAAATGAAAGTTATTTTATTTCTTCATCAGCTAAAATCTTAGCACCATCTTCCCCAGAATACATTCTATTGTTGTCAGAATTAAATTCATATTTTACATCTAAAGAAAGAGACTCTATAGATAATATTTTATAACGATTACACTTATATATATGATTGCCTTTCTTTTCTCCAGAAACATAAATTTCATATGATAAAATAAAATGAACAGCATCTTCTGTTACTTTAAATTCATAAGAAGGAGAAAGATAAAAACTTCTCTGAGTTGTCGATAAGTTTTTAACATTATAAGTCTTACATTCAAGATAATAAGGTTTTTCTTTATAAAAGAAAATTATATCAGGATAGCCTGTTGTTTTTTTGTTTCCATTTTTCCCTTCAGGAATTTCAGGTTTTAATTTTAAATTTTTTAATTCCTCCATTACATATTTTTCTATATCATTTCCAACTTCATTTGGTCTGGGTCTTAAAATTCCATTTCTATTAATTTCTTTACCAGCATTAACTGCTACTTTTTTCAAGAAATCCAATACTTTTTTATGTTCTTTATTTGAAAAATCAAAAGACAAAACTTTTTTCCAGTTATTGATTCAATAACTAAATTAAAAGGAACATTTTTCAAAGGAGTAAGCATTTGCTTTATTATATTTTCGAGTTGTCTAGTGTAATTATCATCATAGGGCATTTTATTTATCCTTTTTTGAAAATCAAAATATTTTCTTTTTTCATAACATTGTAAAGTCCAAAAATTATCTTACTTATATTTTTATATAACTTAAATCCAATATTCTCCATAAAATTAATAGTAAATTCTACTGTTTTAACCTCTTCTCCATTATATGTTGCATTTCCTATTACTATAACCGCAAATCTATTTGGTTTAAGAACTCTATACATTTCAAGGTAAGATTTCTTCATATCCTCATTATATAAATCCACTTTTTTCTTTCCACTACCTCTTACACCTATAAAATCATCTCTCAAATCTAATGGATTATATCCCATATCTCTTAATGAATGTTCATCGTTCTTTACATAATCCAGTGCAATTGAATATGGCGGAGAAGTTATGATCCCATCGACAGAATTACTAGGTATATTTAAATTTCTTGAATCTCCTATTTCTATTTTAGTATTACCAAGATTTAAAGATAGTTTATTCTTGATATCCAAATAGTCTTCAACAGATGCTATCATTAGGTTAAGATTTTTAATGAAAGAATTAACAAAGTTTCTATTTCTTCTCGAATTATCGCTTACTGCAAGCAAATTTGCAAGAATATAGAAGTTTTTTACACTTTGATTATCTGTTATTTCATTCAAAAAAGAATAATAATTCTCATTTTTATTAAATAAGCCACTATCTAAGTTATCCAAAATACTATTTTTGATTTTCTTTATTTCATCTATTACATATACAGATTCTGTTTTAACTTTTCCTTGAATAACACAAAGAGGAGAAATATCAAAACCTACAAAATTTATACCCAGAAGTTGTGCTTCTAATGCAGTGGTACCACTTCCAGAAAAAGGATCAAGAACTGTATCGCCTTCTTTGAGATTGATAATATTTAATAAAGCTCTTATCATTTGAGGATGAAATTTACCTTTGTAAGGGTAAATCCAGTGAGTCAAATACTGATTTACAGAACGGGTTCGATTTTTTTGAACAATATAAAAATAATCGGTTAATCTATAATTAATAGATTTAAAATATGCTGTTCTTTTAATTATCAAATCAATTTTATCTTCTTGATTTAATATTTTAAACTCCCTTAAACCATTTATTGCTTCATAATTCACACCCAGAGCTTTCAATTCCATTTCTGCAAGAGAAAGTTCATAAATAAACTGAACATTATCAAGCAAAGCTAAGTTTTTTGAAAGGTCATAATTTATATTGTAAGCCCAAAATTGATCCTCAGCTCTTTCTAACATTAAATCACCTTTGGTTTTTAAAATCTCCATATCTAACACCTTTTTTCTAATTACACTATTTTATATTTTATGGAGAAAAAAGTCAAATTAAAAATCTCCCTTGACTTTTTTTGATTTTAAAACTATCCTTATGAATATGGAGGGCATTATGAATAATTTTAAAATTGAAGAAAGAAAACTTGGCAGGTCTGGTATTGTTGTAAGATATATTGGTATAGGATTATGGGGCATTGGTGGAGATATGTGGGGAAAAACAGACGACAATGAATCTCTTGAAGCTATAGAAAAAGCCCTTGAACTTGGAATTAATTTTTTTGATACTTCCGATGTCTATGGCAATGGACATAGTGAAGAATTACTCGGTAAAGCAATGAAAGGAAGAAGAGACAGGTTTATTGTAGCTACAAAGATTGGCTGGAAAAACTTCGATGGAGACAAAAAAGTTAGTGCTTATGATACCGTAGATAAGCTCATTAAAGGAGTAGAAGAAAATTTGAAAAGATTAAATACAGACTACATTGATATTATCCAAAACCATATCAATTTCAGAGAACCAAATATGGAAATTTTCCTCGAAGGATTTCAAAAATTAGAAAAGCAAGGAAAAGTAAGGGCTTATGGGGTAAGCACAAGTGATTTTGAATACTTAAAAGAATTCAACAAAGATGAAAAATGTGCTACTCTACAGATTGACTATAGCATTCTAAACAGAACAGCCGAAAAAGACATCTTTCCTTACTGCATTGAACACAACATTGGTGTAATAGTAAGGGGTGCCTTAGCTATGGGAATACTTACGGGAAAGTTCACAAAAGACACACAATTTGGAGAAGGAGATTTCAGACAAAACTGGCAAAAAAATCCAGAAGAAAGAGAGATTTTCTATAAAGACCTTGAAACTGTTGAAAAATTAAAACCTCTTGCTAAAAATAAAACCCTTGCCGAACTCGCAATACAATTTGTTCTCTCTCATCCTGCTGTAAGTGTTGTGATTCCGGGAGCTAAAAATAAAAAACAGGTTGAAATGAACCTTAAAGCCGCCTATCTACCACCCCTCACCAAAGAAGAATTAGAACAAATTAACTCTATCGTTCCACCAGGTGGTGGTAGAAAGATATGGCCAGCTTAATTTAATAAATGTGTCCCATTTTCTTCTTCTTTGTCTCAAGATAAGTTTTGTTAACAGGATTTGGTTCAACAACTATAGGCACTCTTTCAACAATTTCTATACCATACCCTTGTAAACCAACAAGTTTGGTAGGATTATTTGTTAAAAGTCTTATCTTTGAAACACCGAGATCTTTTAATATCTGTGCCCCAATACCATAATCTCTTAAATCAGGTTTAAATCCAAGATGAATATTTGCTTCCACCGTGTCAAGTCCCTGATCCTGTAAAGCATAGGCTTTTATTTTATTCGCAAGTCCTATACCTCTACCTTCCTGTCTCATATAGAGAAGAATACCTTTACCTTCTCTTTCTATCATTTGAAGAGCCTTATGAAGTTGTTCGCCACAATCACATCTTAATGAACCAAGAATATCGCCTGTAAAGCATTCTGAATGCACCCTTACAAGAATCGGTTCATCTGGTTTTATTTCACCTTTAACTAAAGCAACATGTTCTTTATCTTCAAGATCAGTTCTGTAAACTATAATCTTAAAATTTCCATAGACTGTCGGTAAATTTGCTTCTGATTCTCTGAATACATGTTTTTCCTTACTTCTCCTGTATTCTATAATTTGAGCTACCGATATTATTTTAAGTTTGTGCTTTTCGGCAAATTTTAATAACTCTGGAAGCCTTGCCATTGAACCATCTTCGTTAAGTATTTCACATATTACACCCACTGGTTCAAGCCCGGCTAAAGTCAAAAGGTCAACCGTTGCCTCTGTATGACCAGCTCTTTTTAATACTCCACCTCTTCTTGCCTGTAGTGGGAAAATATGTCCCGGCCTCACAAAATCTTTAGCCTCTGAAGATGGATCGGCAAGTTTTTTAAGTGTAAAACTTCTTTCAAATGCTGAAATTCCTGTCGTTGTTCCAACGGCATCAACTGAAACTGTAAAAGCTGTCCCCCACTTTTCATTTGCATTTTCTATCATAATAGGCAAATCCAGCTTACAGGCTTTTTCTTCGGTTAAAGGTGCACAGAGTAGTCCCCTTGCTTCTTTTATGATGAAATTTACTTTTTCTGGAGTGGCAAATTGTGCCGCCATCACAAGATCGCCTTCATTCTCTCTATCTTCATCATCAACAACTATTATAATATTGCCATTTTTTATCTCATTTACAGCTTCATCAACGGTGTTGAAAATATTTTTGTCCACAAAATTCCTCCTGCTATTTCTTCAACTTTTTATTGATTTTCTTAAACTTATCAAAAAATATGATTATTTCGATAGGATTATCCTGTCTGTCAATAACAGGATAAATATTTATCTCTTCAGACAAATACCATTCTTTACCATCAATTGTCTTGACTTCTTTATTCTTAATGGTGGTTTTTGTTCTTTTAGTAATGGCATAGTCTATTGCATCTTCAAATTCTTTGTCAATGAATGAATCAACCACTTCTTCATCACTTATCTTATTAAATATATCGAGAAGATTTATTCCTTCACTACCAGATATAGAAAGTTTTGTTAATTGTCTATTTCTTATATCATAAAACTCCTTTTCATTCTTTCTTGCAAAAATTTGCTCAAAAGTTTCGTTATAATGTTTTACTATCTTTTCTCCATTTTCTATACTTACAAACAATATTGGAATATTTAAAAAATCAGCAAGCAATTTTGTCTTTTCATGCTCAACAAACAAACGCTCTGTTTTCAATTCGTTGTATTTTTCTATCTTGTTAATAATATAATTTAAATAAATGCCAATATTTCCAAACTCATCTTCATCAGGAATCGAAATAGCCTTCAAATTAAAATCTTCTAGTTCACTTATCTGTTCAAGTCTTCTTTTTATTTCTTTATATCTGTTTATACCCTTTTTAAAAACAAAGAAATAAACATATCCCCCATACAAAAAAGAAAATATAAAAGTTATTGAGAAAAATAAAACACTTCTAACAAATATTTCTCCAAAAAATTTTTGGTCGATGATATTCGACTGCCAGTTATTATAAACAATATAGAGTACTACAAGAGAAACAAAACCTATAAAATGAATGGTTACTGAGACGGCAATATATATCTTTAACTTTGTTTGTAATGGCAACATTATTTTTTTTCCTCACTTTCAACTTTTATAAGAAAAGAAACCAGATTAATCTCATTTTCCATAAAACCTCTTGCCATAAGTTCCTCTTTTGTTTTACCTTCAAGAATAAGTTTTTTTAATTTTTCTCTTCTATCATTTTTCTCTTCTGGCTTTACTTGTTCTACTTTATTATCAATTGGTTCTATTTTTTCGACTCTCTCTTCTTTTTCTTCTGTAAGTTCCTTATTAATCATTTTTTCTTCTTTGCTTTTTTGTTTTAACTTAGGACTATTTTCTTCCTTTGAACTTTTTTCGACTATCTTTTCTATCACGATAGGTTTAACACTTGACTTTGAAATTTCTTCAAGTTTGATTATTTTTACGTCTGCTTTTTTTATCAATTCCTGAAGTTCTGAAATTTTGTCTTCTAAAAGCTCAATATTTCTTGTGGCAGCTCTATTAAATTCTGTAATTAAAGCCTCAAACTCTTTTTTTGTGTCTTCAAAAAGAACATTGTCCTTAAGAGATTTAATCTTATTATTTGTAACATAGAAAAGGTAAAAAGCAAATCCAAATGCAATAATAGCTATAAAAAGAGTCATTTTACACCTTATTTAAATTTTAATAAAGAATTGAATTAAAATCAATTAATTTGACGTTTTAGAAAAGAACAGAATATGTGATATGATACCCCCAAAAAATTTTAATTTATTTATTTTCGGAATTTTGATTTTAAAAAATTAGAATAAAAAAATTTTTTTTAAATAAAATTTGTAATAAAATTAAAGCTATTTTAAAATCTTTGCAAATGGAGGAAAATTATGAAAAAGATTATTTTTGTTTACTTAATACTTTTGTTTTCATGTAGTATTGCTTCTCAATCTGCCTCTACATCAAACACCCCCTCAGTTGAAAAAAACTTGAGTGTCTCTGCTGGAGAAGCCCATACTCTTATACTCGATGATGGAAAACTTTTTGCGGCTGGAAGAAACGATTATGGACAATTGGGGAATGGAACTAATATTAATACTAACAAATTTTTATTAATTCTTTCGGGTGTAAAATCTATTTCCGCAAGTGGATTATATTCAGCAGTCTTAAAAAATGATGACTCTCTCTGGATGACTGGTAATAATGAAGGTGGTCAGTTCGGTAATGGAGCAGATTTTGAGGCTACCAATGTATTTTTAAATGTAATGAGTAATATAAAATCAATCGTATGTGGTGGCTCACATAGTTTCATAATAAGTAATGATGGTTCATTATTCGTTGCAGGTGATAACCAAAAAGGTCAGCTCGGGCTTAGTGGTTTTAACAAAACAAATCTATTTGTATTTATTACAAACGACGTAAAATCTGTAGCCTGTGGACAAAATCATACCATAATTATAATGAATGATGATTCCCTCTGGGTATGCGGAGATAATTATGCTGGTCAACTTGGAACAGGTGATAATAATAACTTATATGAACTTAAAAAAATAATGACTGATGTTAAAGCTATAAGCTGCGGATACAATCATTCTCTTGTTATAAAGAAAGACAACACAATTTATGGAACAGGTTATAATTCAAAAGGACAATTGGGAATAAATGAAAATAACACAAATATTTTTGTAAAAATTAATTATTAAGTTTATACCTCTGATCACTGAATAATTGTTGAAAAAATTAATTGTAAAGCCAAACTTTACTAACAATTAATTTGAGATTTTTTGGTTGTATTAATATAATTATTCTGTTAAGTTATAAAAAAGGGGGTTATATGGAAAATCTGGTAAGGTTGACTGCTTTACAGTTAATCATCCCAACAGTATCAACGGGACTACTTGCTGGAGGAACGCTATTATTCGTTTATATTTATAGTCTTTACAGATCAAAAGTTTACCTTGCTATCACCCTTTTTGGGTTTCTTGGAATGCTGTTTGTCGGTAGTGAAGCAGCAATATTATTCATTGGTGGGCAATACAGGATGATTGAGCTTGCAAGACAATTTCAAAGGATTGAGCAGATAGTAGCAGCATTTTTTCTATTTGTCTTGCCCTTTTTAACTGGAGAACTCCTTACTTTAACAGAAAAAGAAAAAAAATTTAACAAAATTATAACCTACACTGGGCTTGGACTTGCTTTATTTTTTACAGTAATAGCCTTTGCCTTTCCAGATTTATACGTCTCCTTTACAAGACATCATCCCAAATGGCAAATTAATGAAGCCGATTATGGTAGGGGAGATCTTGGTATTCTCTATTTCTTAAGAGATGGCTTTCTTGGTATATGGATAATTTATTTCCTTACAATGATAATAAAAAATCTCATAAAATACAAAAATTTTAAACTTTTACTACTTCCATTTATAGGAATCATAGTTGGAATCTACTCTGCAATAGTAGATATGCTATATCCCTACACTGGAATAAATTATGATTTATTCCCCCATGAAATATTTTCAAGATTCAGTTTTGGAATCACTTTCTTTATAGCCACCTGTATGATTGGATTGAGTAGAAAGTTTATAGAAAGTGCAAAAGAACTTGAAAATACCTATAGAAAACTCGAACTTTCCGAGAGAAAATACAGGCTTTTAGTTGAAGGAACACAGGACTGGATATTTTCAATGGATGAAAATTTTATTATAAAAAGTGGGAACAAATCATTCCTGAAAGATAACAATCTCAAAGAAGATTGCTTTGGCAAACTCCACTTTATAGAACTCGTTTTTTTCCCAGAAGAAACTTCAGTTATAGGGCTACAGGTAGTTAAGACTGAAATCACAAAACTTCTTAAGGATGGTAACCCTATTGCCTTCAAATGCTTTTTCAAGGGATTAAACCAAACCGAACCCAGAGAATACAATGTAAGAATGGAAAATATTTCTACAGATGGAAAGAAAGAAATACTCTGCAAAGTTTCAAGAATAGACGATGATCCTTTAATAAAATACTTCCATTCAGAAAAGAAAAAATACATTTTACCAAACAACATCCTCATAGCAAAAGAGATGTCAAAACAAATGGTTAAAAATCTTTCAAAATACATTGATAAATCGGAAGTTCAACTACTTGAGATGGCAATTTTTGAGATGATTGTGAATTCAATAGAACACGGCAATCTTGAAATAAACTTTGAAGAAAAGAGTATAGCCTTACAAAAAGGAGAATATTTGAATTTCCTTATGGAAAGACAAAATCTTCCCGAGTATAAAAACAAAAAGGTTACAATAGAGTATACTATAACTCCAGAACATGCGGCCTTCAAAATTGCTGACGATGGTAAAGGTTTTGATCATAAAAAGCTACTCACGAAATCAATAGAAGAAGTTAATGAAGAAATGGTTGCTCATGGAAGGGGGATAAGCCTTACCCAGAGTCTTTTTGATGAAATAAGATACAATGAAACTGGCAATCAGGTACTTCTTGTAAAAAGAATAAAAAATGAGGCAGTTTGATAAAACATTTTTTGCAAAAAGAAAATTTGATAAAAAATGCCTTGATTATTAAATTATAAATATGAAAGCCTTTTTAAATAACAGAGTAATAGTTGCCACTGGAGACATAACAAAAGAAGAAGTTGATGCAATTGTAAATGCCGCAAACAGTAGCCTTCTTGGTGGAGGAGGAGTTGACGGAGCTATACATAGAGCTGGTGGAATAAAAATTCTTGAGGAATGTAAGAAGATTCGTCAGACCCTTTATCCAGAAGGTCTACCAGCTGGTTTTGCAGTTGCCACTACTGGTGGTAATTTGAAAGCCAAATATGTCATACATACCGTAGGACCTATATGGTATGGAGGCAAAAACAACGAAGATCAAACTCTTGCCAATGCTTATATAAACTCAATCAAGGAAGCTGAAAGACTGTGTGTTAAAACTATGGCTTTTCCAGCCATATCTACAGGTGTTTATGGTTTTCCAAAAGATAGAGCAGCAAAAATTGTAAGCAATGTTTTAAAAGAATATTTTAACACCAAACCAAAAATTGAACTTATAAAACTTATCTTTTTTAGTGAAGAGGATTATAAGATTTTTATTGACAATTCGTTATTCTAACTATCTTTTTGATCGAGATAACCTTCAAGCATTGCTTTACTTATGTTTTCGGCAAGTTTATCTATAGCATAGGAAATATAGCTTGGATCATTTATTTTTTTTCTTAGTATTTCCATTCTTTCTTCTGACATTGAACTTGAATTAGTTTTAACAATAAGACGGTGGAAATTTCTTTTTTTCTTCTCAAGGATTCTTGTAAATTCTAATTCATCCATAAAATTTCCTTAACTCCAATTAATAAAATGAGAAATTTCATAATTATTTCCAATTTTTTCAATAAAGACTGTGTCAAGTCTTATTTCTTCAAAATCAATTTTATTCTCTGTAATATAAATTTCGGTAGTTTTTAAAATCCTTTTAATTTTTTTTGCATCCACTGAGTTTTTTATTTCAAAAAATTTGTTTTTCTTTCTATACTTAACTTCAACAATTACAAGTATAGCACCATCTTTGAATATGAGATCAATTTCTCCAAATTTAGTTTTATAATTCTCAGATATAAAATGATAGCCCTTCTGAATCAGATACTCTTTTGCAATTTGTTCGTATTTTTTGCCAGTCTCAAATTTTTCAAGACTCATTTTTTATTTCTTTTGACTTTATGCTTCTTACGATATAAATATCTTTTGTTTTTGAAAGTCTTATTACCTCACCATTGGGCACATCATCTTTGAATTGATCTTTGATTATCTTAACAGTAGGGAAAAATGGAGAAACAGGATCTGAAGATATAACCTGAGCAATAGAACCATCACTCAACTCAACATAAGACCCAACAGGATAAATTGACATCATAGAGATAAAATATTTCAGTATTTCTGGGTCCATCTTCTTTGAACCTTCTCCTAAAACAACTTTTATAGCCTCATAGCTTTCTTTACCTTCTCTATGATTTCTATCCTTTATCAAAGCCTCATAAGTATCTGCAATAGAAATAATCTTTGTCATCTCAGATATCTCATTTCCTTTCAACTTTCTTGGATAACCACTACCATCAAATCTTTCGTGATGTTCAAGGGCAACTCTTGCGACTTCCATAGGAAGACCCAACTCTTTTGTTATTATCTGATAGCTATGAATTGGATGGGTTTTTATCTGATTAAACTCTTCAGGACTTAATTTACTTTCCTTTTCAAGAATTATAGCTGGAACCCTCACCATTCCAATATCATAAACAAGTGCTGCAAGGGCAAGGTTAAATAGCTTTATAGCAGAATAACCAAGCCTTATTCCAAGTAAGACTGATAAAATTGTAACGTTAATAACGTGATTTACAAGATACTCGCCTTTACCAGCAACATTAACAAGATTTATAAAATTATTCTGATTTTTTTCAGAAGAAATAGTATTGACTATAAGTGTAGTAATTTTTTGTAATTCGTCAGGATCAACACTGAGACCACTTTGCACCTTTTTATATATCCTGCTAAGGCGTGTTACAGCATCTTTGTAAAACTCTATATATTTTGCAGTGTCTTTACTTACGACTATTTTTTTCTGCTCAGTCTTTTTTTCTTGAGGCTCAAATTCACTTCTTATACTCTGAAGTTCGGCTTCATCAGCCATAGACATTTCTCCAGCAGTCTCAACAAATTCAATCCCCTTACTTTTGAGTGAATTAATCTTGAACCTATCAAAAGGCTTATTAGCTGGTAAAATGATATTTCTGTTATGATCATAAACTGACTTTGAAAATTTCATTCCTTCTTTTAAATCATTGACACTTATCTTTTTCATATGAAGGCCCGGGCCAAACATATTGTTGTCGGTCATTGCAACCTCCAGAATTTTTTAATTTATTTTTTCTCCTTTAAAGCATACACAAAAATGAAAATTTCTGCAACTATTGAATATAATTCTGGTGGAATTTCTTCATTCTGTTTCAATCTATAAAGAGATTCTGCAAGTTTGTCATTCTTATAAACAGGGACATTGTTTTTTTTAGCAAGTGAAACAATATATTTCCCAATTTCACCAACACCTTTTGCAAGTATATATGGAGCATTATCAACTTCTCTATCATACTTTAAGGCAACTGCTTTTGTTCTTTCCATAAATTTTCCTCCATTTCATATAATAATATCAAGATTTCCTATATTATTTTTATTTTCGGAAGAAAATTTATTTTCAAAAATATTATTTTTATATTCAAGAAAATTAAAATTTATTTTTTTCTCAGGATAAATTTTCTTAAGTTTATCTATAAAAATAAGTTTGCCACTCTCCAGTTTTTTGCTATTCTCATCAAGAATATCCTTTTCAAGATAGACTTTTACAAGAAGTTCTGCCTTTGAAACATCAACAACTACAAGAAAGTTTTTTATATTTTCTGATGAAAAGTCAAAATAGTATCTTTTTTTATCACCATCTTTCTCAATTGCCGTTATGACTGCATATTCGTCCTCTTCAAACCTCAAATGGAAACTGTGTTTACTATCAGATAGATAATTGACTAACAGAATGAAATTGTTAATAACATCAATATTACTTCTATCGTCAAAAACTTTTTGAATTATCTCTTTTATATTAAAAAGAATATCTATAAAGTTTTTGTCTATCTTCTTGCCTGCCTGTAGAATTTCTGAAATCAAAAAAGAAATTTCTCCATATTTTCTTAAAGAATATTTGATAAGCTCAAAATTTGCTACTGTTAAAGGAATTTTATTTTTCAACATCTCAATTGCTACAGAGATATTGTCCTCAATAAGCGGCAAAGAATTCAAAAGTATAAAATCTTTAATTATCTCAAGCTGACTTTTATCAGAAATAGATTCATTTAAATTTTTAAAACTCTCTATTATCCTTAAAATTATCTTTATGTTGTGGTTTTCAACTTTTTTCTCAACATAGGCAAAAAATGAATCAGGTATTTCTCTATCAACTTTTGTTTTCACCTTTTCACCATTGATGTCAATTACAATTTCTCCATTATCCAATCTCTGAATTACCTTAACAAGTAGTATTTTGTTGTTTTCGATTTTATTAACATTGAATTGAATGTTGTTTAATTCTACGTTCAAAGGAACCTTCCAGAAAAATTAAATGTTTCCAGATATGTTTAAAAATACACCGTATTTCTCAAATGCATTTCCAGTAAGAGTATAGAAAAATCCAAGTTTATAAATTAAATTCGCAAAATAAAAATAAGAATACAATCCTATTTTATCAGAAAGTTCATAAGATGTAGAATAACTTAATGTATTTTCAAGTCCAAATCCCATATCATTCAAAGCCACACCCATAGATGCATAGACATCTATATCATTCGATACACTCTCTACATATCCATTGTAAGAAGAAGGTCTTGAAAAAACAGAAAGAACCTGTTCAAAATAACCAATCTTTATTTTCTCAGAAACATGAAAATAAAAATCATCAGCAACAAGAGGAGCATCAAACTTTGAATCTGGAGAATAAATACCTATAACAAGCTCTATCTTACCAAAATTTGCATAGCTGAAAAACCCAAACCTCTTTAATAACTCATTCTTAACATAAGCATTGTAAAAATCTATAGTATTAAGTCCCCCGTAAAACTCAAGATAAAAGTTTTCTCCCCTGTAATACCAGACCATATCGCTACATACAATATTCGTGTCATCTGAACTATATATATAAAGATGAGGTTCTATTGTCTCAAGAAAAGTTGTAGCTAACTCAACCCCACTACCTGAAATATCTTTATAACCAATATACTCAAAATGTTCCCTTCTATGATGTTGAAACCCAACATACCCAAATTCTGAATAACCAAGTGTTTTTGCCCTTCCAAGAAAAAAATTAAAATTAAAATTTTCAAGAGGTTTTGTATCAATCTTAAATGATGAAAACTCAACAAAATTTGATCTCATAGTTTCAATATTATATCCCTTTATACCAAGTCCCACAAAAATATTATACTTAAGCCCTGTATCAATAGACATATTTATACGATATGACGACCTCATTGTTGATGCTGAATCTATTTCTGAATAGATGAAAAGTTCTGGAAAAAAAATCTCAGCTCCAAAAGAAAAACCAAAAATAAAATAAAATATAAGTTGATAAAATAATTTTTTCATATTATATTATTTCGGCTGGTAAGAATAATAAACTGAAGGATTTTTATGAAAGCATTAATTTATGCATATTCTATAAATTTTGCAAGAGATCTGGGAATTGAATTGATAACTGCGGGAATTGAATCTTATAAAACAAGTTCACTTGAAGAAGTGTTTATTATTCTTGAAAAAGCAAAGGATATAACTTTATTAATAACTGAAAACTGGGAAATAGACTTCCTTAAGAAAATTAAAGAGACAAGGCCAGATTTAATAATATACACCATTTTAAGCAAAGCAGTTGATCCAGCAAAGTTTATGAAACTTAAAGAAATAGGCATAAATTCCTGTATTGTTGTAAGTGAAAATATAACAGAATTATTTGATGAGTTATTGAATAGCATTATAAAACAAAACATTCAGATAAAAGAAAGAAGGCATTTTTTAAGAATCACACCTTCAAAGATTGATAACTTTGAAGCGGCATTATTCCACAAAGGATATGGAAATTATATAAGAGGCAAAGTATTGAATGTCAGTATGGGTGGGTTTGCCTTCGTTCCATACCAGCCCGAATTATATAGATTTATGGAAATATCAAAAACTTATGATCCAACTTTTCTTTCATTTCATGGTCATAGTGTAAAAAATGTCTCTTCTCTTGTAGCAGAAAAGAATGGTGTATTTGGTCTGAGATTTGACAATATTGAACCAAAAGACAGAAGAAAACTTGCCACATATATATATGAAAGGCTTGAAGAAGATATTAAAGAATTATTGAGAAGTGCTGTTTGATAGAAGGTATTATGAGGCTTTGGAGTATATCCCCAGAGTATCTTGATACAAAAGGTTTATTGGCTCTATGGAGAGAAGGACTTCTTGCCAGAAATGTTCTTCTTGGAAAAACGGTTGGATATAAATTTCATCCTCAACTTGAAAGATTTAAAAATTACATCAACCCTATTGAAGCTCTGGACGCTTTTCTTACCTATGTCTATCTTGAAGCTGAAAAAAGAGGTTATAACTTCAATAAATCGAAAATCAATTTTTCAAAAAAAGAAAGATTAATAAAAGTTAAATCTGGACAAATTCAATATGAATTCAATCATTTACTCAATAAATTAAAAAATAGGGACATAAAAAGATATAATTTAATCAAGAACATCGGATTTGAAAATATTAAAACAAACCCAATTTTTGAAGTATATGATTCAAATGAAATAGAAAAGTGGGAGAAAATATGAATTTTTTTAAAGCTACTTTAGCTTATATTTTCCCTACTTGCTAACTTTCGGCTTCTCTTTCTCCGTCATTTCGAGCTTTCGACCCTTTTCTTCCTCCGTCATTGCGAGCTTTCGCAAGAAAGCAAAGCAGTCTTAAAAAAACTTTTTTGGCAAAAAGTGGGCAAAAATCTTTTTCTCACCTTTTCTTTTGTCATTGGCGACAAAACTTATC
>JBBFLL010000014.1:0-71983 GCA_037479045.1 Brevinematales bacterium
GTGCGGCTGGATCACCTCCTTATATAAGGAGATAATTGTTATATGTTTAGAGGAAAAACTCTTGATACTTACCGAACTCTATATATTTCAGGGTTAGATGACTGACCTGTTGATACGGGGATATAGCTCAGCTGGGAGAGCACCTGTATCGCACGCAGGGGGTCAGGGGTTCAAATCCCCTTATCTCCAAAGAAAAAGTTTCATTATTGATTGGTGTTTTGCACCAACCAATAATAAATTTTTAGGTAATAGTACTAAGGTCAAGAAGGTCAAGGGAGAAGGGCTAAAGGTGAATGCCTTGGCACTAGCGAGCGAAGAAGGACGTGAAAAGCTGCGATAAGCGTCGGGGAGCTGCAATATGGTGTAGATCCGGCGATTTCCGAATGGGGCAACCTGGCCGGAGTAATGTCTGGTCGTCCCTGCAAAGGGAAGCGAACGCGGGGAATTGAAACATCTTAGTACCCGCAGGAAGAGAAATCAAAAGAGATTCCGTAAGTAGTGGCGAGCGAAAGCGGAGTAGCCTAAACCCCTCACCATTTTGTTGAGCTTATTAATGAAATATGGGCTCACAAAATGGTGAGGGGGGTTGTAGGACCTCATTTAGGACTCTGAAGGGTAGTGGAAAGGTTTTGGGAAAGCCTACCGTAGAGGGTGAAAGTCCCGTACACGAAATCTGGAGGAGCCGAGAGGTATCCTGAGTAGCACGAGATTCGTGGAGTCTTGTGTGAATCTGGGAGGACCACCTTCCAAGGCTAAATATTGCTAGTGACCGATAGTGGACTAAGTACCGTGAGGGAAAGGTGAAAAGAACCCCTGATAGGGGAGTGAAATAGAACCTGAAACCTTTAGCCTACGAGCTGTGGGAGCGAGCACCGCGAGGTGTGAGTGACCGCGTGCCTATTGAAGAATGAGCCTGCGAGTTACTGGCAGTTGCGAGGTTAAACACTTTTGGTGTGAAGCCGTAGCGAAAGCGAGTCTGAATAGGGCGAATTAGTAACTGTCAGTAGACCCGAAGCCGCGTGAGCTAACCATGAGCAGGATGAAGTCCTGGTAAAACGGGATGGAGGTCCGAACCGGTGGGCGTTGAAAAGTCCTCGGATGACTTGTGGTTAGGGGTGAAAGGCTAAACGAACGTGGCGATAGCTGGTTCTTCCCGAAATGCATTTAGGTGCAGCCCTATGTAGTAGTAGCTGGGGGTAGAGCACTGGATCGGCTAGGGGGGTTACCTACCAAACCGAACCAAACTCCGAATACTGGCTATGTAAACATAGGAGTGAGTATGTGGGGGATAAGCTTCATATACGAGAGGGAAACAACCCAGACCAACAGCTAAGGTCCCAAAATCCTGCTAAGTGGAGAAGGATGTGTGGTGGCGAAGACAGCCAGGAGGTTGGCTTAGAAGCAGCCATCCTTTAAAGAGTGCGTAATAGCTCACTGGTCGAGCTACTGTGCGCCAAAAATGTACGGGGCTTAAGCGGGATACCGAAGCTTTGGCTATACGGTGAATAGCCGTATGGGGTAGGGAAGCGTTCTACGAGCGACGAAGGTAATCTGTAAGGATTACTGGAGTGAGTAGAAGTGAGAATGCAGGCATGAGTACACGATAAAACGGGTGAAAAACCCGTTCGCCGAAAACACAAGGGTTCCTGGGCTACGATTTTCGTCCCAGGGTTAGCCGGTCCCTAAGGTGAGGCCGAAAGGCGTAGCTGATGGGAAGCAGGTTGATATTCCTGCGCCACCTGGTGGAGTGAAGGGGTGACGCGGGGCATGAGGTTGTGCGGACTGTTGGATTAGTTCGTTGAAGCAGATGGGATGGGGTGAGTTAAATGCTTACCCTATTAAGTCTTGTCTGTGAGCGATCCTCTCTTCGGGGAGGAGTAGACAGCTGAATGCTCTGCCGAGAAATAGCCTCTAAGCGATGAAGTCAGGTGACCGTACCGTAAACCGACACAGGTGTGTAGGAGGAAAACTCTAAGGCGTTCGAGATAACCCTCGCTAAGGAACTCTGCAAAATCACCCCGTAACTTCGGGAGAAGGGGTCCCTGATTCAATCAGGGCGCAGTGAAGAGGTTCCGGCGACTGTTTACCAAAAACACAGGTCTCTGCTAACTCGTAAGAGGAGGTATAGGGACTGAAACCTGCCCAGTGCTGGAAGGTTAAGAGGAGGTGTTAGCCGCGAGGCGAAGCACTGATTCTAAGCCCCAGTAAACGGCGGCCGTAACTATAACGGTCCTAAGGTAGCGAAATTCCTTGTCGGGTAAGTTCCGACCCGCATGAATGGTCCAACGATCGGAACAGTGTCTCAGCGAGGGGCTCGGTGAAATTGTATGATCGGTGAAGATACCGATTACCAACAGCAGGACAGAAAGACCCCGTGGACCTTTACTGCAACTTGGCATTGAGATTTGGTTTATCCTGCGCAGGATAGGTGGGAGACTATGAAGCTAAGGTTTCGGCCTTAGTGGAGTCGTCCTTGAGATACCACCCTGGATGAATTGGGTTTCTAACTTACCGGTCGCAATCGGCCGGGAGGACAGTGTCTGGTGGGCAGTTTAACTGGGGCGGTTGCCTCCTAAAGGGTAACGGAGGCGCACAAAGGTTCCCTCAGCATGGTTGGAAATCATGCGTAGAGTGTAAAGGCAGAAGGGAGCTTGACTGTGAGACTGACAAGTCGAGCAGGGTGGAAACACGGTCTTAGTGATCCGGTGGCTATGTGTGGAAGTGCCATCGCTCAACGGATAAAAGGTACCCCGGGGATAACAGGCTGATCTTCCCCAAGAGTTCACATCGACGGGAAGGTTTGGCACCTCGATGTCGGCTCATCGCATCCTGGGGCTGTAGAAGGTCCCAAGGGTTGGTCTGTTCGCCCATTAAAGCGGTACGTGAGCTGGGTTCAATACGTCGCAAGACAGTATGGTCCCTATCCGCTGTTGGCGTTCGGAGACTTGAGGAGATCTGCTCCTAGTACGAGAGGACCGGAGTGGACGAACCTCTGGTATACCTGCTGTCACGCCAGTGGCATTAGCAGGGTAGCTATGTTCGGACGGGATAACCGCTGAAAGCATCTAAGCGGGAAACCCACTCCAAGATTAGGTCTCCCTTAAGGTCCGTGGTAGACTACCACGTTGATAGGCTGCAGGTGTAAGCGTGGTAACACGTTCAGCCAAGCAGTACTAATCGACCTTTCGCCTTGACCTTCTTGAACTTATCAATATATTTTTATAGGGTGATATTTTTATGTCACCCTATAAAAAACGTTTTTTTTTTGCCTGGTGACCATAGCGAAGGGGAAACACCCGGTCCCATTCCGAACCCGGAAGTTAAGCCCTTCGTCGCCGATGATACTCAACTCGGGGAAAGTAGGTGTCGCCAGGTTTTTTTATTTTTATATATGGCAAAGCTATATATAATTTACTCCATCAGGGGAAAGTAGGTGTTGCCATCTTAAATTTTAAATATACAAAACCGGCCATTTTGCCAATTATTGGCAGAAGGAAATGTTCGTATTCTGCACCCTTCCAACTGAGTCCATTAATGTAACATGTGCCTCCATATGTTGTATGAGGCAGGTTTAATAATTTTTTCATATATTTTTCCTCTTTGTGATTATTTTTTACTTTCTATCTAATAACTGCTCAGACAATATTTCTTTTAGTATTTTTGCCTTGTCCTTATTATCTTTAGGTTTTATTCCATTTTGGATATTTTTTTATCTGTTCCATTTTTTCCAGCCGTTTTTCCGAGCTTTTCTATTTCCCCTTAAGAAAGTTTAAATATATCTTCTTTACACCATTATTTGTTTCACTATTCAAAATTTTATTAATATCAGGAATAAGTCTTTCCTTTAATTCTGAATTGCTTTTTGCAATTTCCGTCAGAGCAAATGCTGCACTCCACCTTACAACTGTGCCCCTGTCTTTTGTGTTCTCAAGAAGCCCGGGAATAGCATTTGCAACTTTGTCTGGAAATTTATGACATATTTTTGCAATTACTCTTGATGCTTCCCATTTAACCCTTGGGGCTTTGTAGTTAAGATTTTTAATAACAAAATCGATGCAGCCCTTTATGGTTTCTGGTTTTTCCTTTGTTAGATATTCGAGAGATTCCATTTAGTAACCTTTTTAAGAGTCAGAGACTTTATCAAAAACTTCAATAAGCTCAGATATTAAACTTTCATTTTTTTTTAGGGCTCTAACAAGAAGATTAAGTTTTTCCTTAGGTTTTTCCTTTGATTTCAAAATAAATCTCATTTAACACAGACTTTTTTTCTCCAACTTCAAAATTTCTCAGTAATTTCTCTAAAAAATTTTGGCCACCACACTGTTTTGCACCATTTTTTGCCATTCCTTACTATTACGATTTTCTTTTCAGGACATACATAGATAAATTGTCCATGATATCCTATGGCCATATAATCATAGCCATTATCTGTTTTGAAACACCACCAACCATATTTGTAGTAAAATTTGTTGTCTTTGAAGTAAATGGTATAAGGATAATAATTTTTGAAAAAATAGTAATCTGGATTCTGAGGCTCAAAAGGGACGGTTGACTCTTTTACCCAATTTTCCGGTATTATTTGTTTATCATCCCATTTTCCATTATTCAGAAAAAGCCAGCCGAATTTTGCAAAATCTATGCTTCTAGCATTAATACCGATAGACATTAATGGAAATTTGGTTTTCTTACTATCCAGACACCAACTTGCTTCAAATTCTGTGCCTATTCTTTTCCATATCTTTTCTTCAAGATATTCTGCTAAAGACATCTTTGTTGCCCTTTCAAGAATAATTCCAAGCAGAACGGTGTTGTAGTTTGCATACTTAAAATATTTTCCTGGTTTATAATCCTGTTTGACTACTTTAAACATAAGTTTTCTAAGATCTGGAAAATAGATAGATTTTGGTTCATCAGCCCATGGAAAGTAGGAAGGATTATATTTTATGCCAGAAGTCATATTAAGTAAATGTTTTATAGTTAATTTTTCTGATATTTTGTCTTTGAGTTCGGGAATATAGTCGATAACTCTGTCATTCACACTTTTTATCCATCCTTCCTTAATTGCAATTCCAATAAGGGCGGAAACAAAAGATTTTGCAACAGAAAATGAAGTATTAATGCTCTCTCTTTGATAACCATTGAAATATTTTTCATAGAGAATTTTACTATTTTTGATTATAATAAAGGCAGTGGTTCCTTTCATTTTTAGAAAATTGTCAAGCGAGTTAGTAATCTTTTTGCCTTTGTAATAATAATCAACTGAAATCTGGTTTGTCTCAAAATCTGAATTCTTTTTGAAATTAAAAATAACCTCTGCCTTTGAAATTCTTTCCCGGGGATATTTTTTATAATCTTCTATATCCGAAAAATTCCAGAAGACATACCTCGAAATGTAAGTTAATGAACAGGATGAAAAAATGAAAAGGCAGAAAAAAAGGTTTCTCATAATTTTCCCTACCTTAAACGGATTATCCTTTTATTCTATTTATTATAATTTAAAAGTCAAATTATGCAAAAACATCTTTAAAGATAAAGAAAAATAATTCTGATGAATTAATTTACCGGGACCCTGAATATAATTAAGATGACTTACTTTTTCTTCACATTATATCTGATTATTGAAAGATATTTTTTGGGGATATTAAATATAAATCCCGGACCTTTTAAGTATTCTTCCTCATGTGTTCCGATGATTTCATGGCCATTTTCTTGAATATAGCATATCAGTTTTTAGATTGTCTCTTTTTCCTTATTGTATGAACCGACATGTAAGATTTCAGCTACAGTTCCATATTCTCAGTTGGTTAGAATAACGCTACTTCCTTCAGGGATTTTGCTTACTCCTTCTGAAACCTGCATTGCAAAATATCCTGTAAGTTCGGCTGAATTGTCGAGTGAACCAACCCACCTTGCCTTTGGGGCTGCAATTTTAATTTTGTTGTCTTTCAAACTGTAGAATACTTTGAATAGCTGACCAATAGCTTTGCCAGAGGGTTCACCCGGAATGCCTTTCAATACAATGCAAATCACTTTCTGTGAAGGTATTTCGACAACATGTGGTTCTTTCTTTTCCTCAATAATCTTTTTTCCGACCACAGGAGAAAAATAATAATACCAGCAGACAACTCAAATAGATTTTAATTTCTTTCATATTTTATACCTCCAGATTTTCTATATACAAGACTTTCCAATTCAGATAGATAAGCTGAATATCCTTTTGCAAGATATTCTACTATATGTTCAAATGTGATTTTAGTAATTGGCAGAGATAAAAGCTCTTCTCTTTTCAAATCAAGAATATCTCTTTTATAATTTTCAATATAGTAAGCGTCTTTCTTAATCCAATACGCATCTTTCCACAAACCCAATATTGTTTCCTTAATATATGCGATACGCAAAAGCAGCTCTACAATTTTTAAATTTGATGCCATTCTGTCCTCTGGGATGTATCTCTTCGGAGCGTAATCCAGTTTATTTTCATAAAGATATTTATAAACTTTTATCTCTGGTCTAACTAATTTAAATCTCCTTGCTATCTTATAATCCAGAATACCATATCTGTTATTATTGCTATAGAGTAATTCATATTTTGGTAAAATTTTAGGGAAATATTCTTTTAATACAGAAAAAAATTCATTTTTATTTTTACCCGGTTTCAGAGTAAGTCCACCACTATAAACAAAACTTGCTTTTACCTCTCTGGCTTTACTTACGATTTGGCTTATATTTTCGTCAGTATCTCCAATGAACGGAAGAATGGGCAAAAAATAAATCCCAGAATCTATTCCCTCGTTTCTTAAAGTCTTTATTGCATTAAATCTTTCAGTAGTAGAACTTGCTCTCGGTTCAAATATCTTTTGCAAATTATCATCATAAAGAGTTATTGTAAAGTTTACAGAAGCATAAGTTGCTTTATTGATTTTTTTTAACAAATCAATATCTTCAAGAACATTCGCATTCTTTGTAAGTAATATTACCGATGCTCCATAGTCATAGACTGCCTGTAAAATTTCTCTTGTTAGGCGAATCTTCTTTTCTACAGGCTGGTAAACATCACATACTCCGCCACCAATAAAAATTGTAAAAGGCAGTTTTTGATTTTTAGTTTCTTCAGAAGAAAAAATATCCGAGCCTTTTATGTTCTTCTTGAAAAAAGTAGTAAGCAAAGAAACCGCATTGGATTTAACACGTATTCTTTCTGCAAAATCGCTGTGCATATAGTATCCTTCGGATTTCCCGTCACAATATTTGCAGTCATGATAACATCCCTGATAAGGATTAAGGGTATAATCAGCCCATAGAAAAAGAGATGGATAAATTTTCTTTACAAGATTTTTTGCTTGAAATTCTTCAATAATCATAAGGTTTCTATAAACTTTAAGAATTTTTCTTCAGTCATTATTTCATGAGTTTTAAATTCTCCGTTATAGTAAACTCCAAGTGTTCCAAATGGGCTACCGTATTCCTGTGCTTCTTTATAGCTTTTGAGCTTAATCACTTCTGAAGGAATATTGTTACTTTTACAAATCCTGTCGAACATACTGACGTATTCTTCTATAAAAGGACACTGATTTGAATAGACAAAGCAAAAGCCGTTTTTATTTTTACACTTGCCACTTTTTGCATTTTCTGTGAAATGAGGATTTTCTGCATTTTTATCAAATTTTAAAGCAAGCAATTCAAAATATGGGAAAGCCGAATCCACAACTTCAAAACCATGTTTTAAATAAAACTTTTTATCAGTTAATAATGGTTTTATTTTAGTGCTCGTAACAACAGCAACCCCAACCATTTTTTTTGATTTAGCATCATTTATGCACTTATTTAACAATTCTCTGGCAAAACCTTTGCCTTTGAATTGCCCCGAAACCCATAAACAATTGATAACCATATAATTCTTGCCAATTATTGGTTTCCAGACTTTTTCTATTGGCATATACTCAATAAAAACCTTACCTCTTTCATTCAATCTTTCAAAAACAAGACCTTCATTAAATCTTTCTTTAAGCCATTCTTTTTTTGTGTGTGCCCTTTTTTGATTTATCTTATCATTTCCTATAGCACAACAAATATGTTCACTTTCAATATTACTCAAGTTAATCTGTATAAAATTCATAATTTTTTCCCCCTTCCTTGTTTTATTGGTTAACGATTCATTTTTTCCAGATTTTCTTTTGCCACAGGAGCATTTTTAAGAAATTCCTCAAGCATAATACATGAATAGTTTTTACATTTTCCACAATTTTCAACTCCTTTTGAAACTGCACATTTTCTTATCTCACACATATTTGCACAATAGTAAAACCTTGGTTTACCTTCAGTTTTACAGCCATAACAGTTGACCGAGTCAGGGGTAATGTCTGCATGAAACATTTGCGACCATTCTTTTGCAACCTTCTTTCTCTCGTTATCATCATTTTTAATTGTGGCAATGTAGGCAGGACACTTACTGCAATCAAGCCCGCAAAAAGCAATCATTGTTTTCTCCTTAAAAATTTTATTTTTATAAATTATAATGTATAATTTATGACAACATTATGTCATATTTAAAAAATTTTTATAAAAATAGAGAAATTTATGAAGAAAGACAGATTGCTTGCAATTATTTTGTTCCTTTTAAACAAAGGAAAAGCAACTTCGAAAGAGTTAAGTAGGCATTTTGAAGTTTCAGAAAGAACAATTTTAAGAGATATTGATTCTATAAACCTTGCTGGTGTTCCAGTAGTTTCAAGAAAAGGGAAAAATGGAGGTTTTGAAATAATAGAAGGCTTCAAGATTGACAGAAGTTTTTTTACGCCCTTTCAAATTGATATAATTCTTACAGCTTTAAAAGGATTGAAAAGTATTTTTGGAGACTGGCAGATAGATGAGGTTATTAATAAATTAAATCTTCTTGAAAGAAAAAACGATTTAACTTCAAAAAAAGAAGATCCTATTTTTATCAATCTTTTTCCATATTTTAATAAGTCCCTTCTATCAAATATTTCAATCCTCAAAAGTGCTATTGAAAACAACAGGATGGTTAAATTTAATTATACTAATATAAAGAATGAAACTACAGAACGGGAAGTCGAACCTTATAAGCTCATTCTTTATGGAAGTAGCTGGTATTTGTTTGCTTATTGCAGGGTAAGAAATGATTACAGAAATTTCAAAATTAGTAGATTGAAAAATTTAATAACCCTTGATAAAGATTTTATCCCTCGAATTCTTATTAACAACGGCGAATGGGAAGAAATGTGGAAAAAAGATTGGAATAATAGAGAACCAAAAGAAATTATATTAGAAATTTCAAAAGAAGGCAGATTAAAAGCAGAAGAATTCTTTGGTGAAGAAAATATTATGCTGGATCAAAACGGGAAATATATAGTAAAAATAAACTACCCTATCGATGACTGGCTTTATGGATTTATCCTGAGTTTAGGAGATAATATAAAAGTTATTTCACCAGAGGATTTGAAGAAAACTATTAAAGAAAAAGCCTTAAGTATTTACGAAAAATATAAATTTTAAAATACTATTGTAAATTAAAAAATAATTAAGTTTCTTTGGGTTGTCATTTCAAATAGAATAATATTAATTTTTTCAATCCTATTATATAACAAGCCTAAAATTTTTAATTCTTTTTTTTTTAATTAAAAATAAAATTTTTTTAAAAAATACTTGACTTACTTTGAAAAATAAAGTAAACTATATAATAAAGAGCTTTAAAAGGAGGAGTTTATGGCAGAAAAAGAGGTGATGGAAAAATTGAAGGAGATAGTTTCGCAGAGGGAGGAAAGATTTTATCTTTCTGGTGGAGAGGTTTTTGTCTGGTGGGGTGTTCTTTCTCTTCTTGCACACAATATTTATAATCTTTTACTACCTAATATATTTGTTTGGATAGGAATGATAGTTCTCGGAAATGCAGGAATGATTGCCTATATTGCCATTGCATTTAAAGGTGGTTATAAGACTTTCTGGGGAAAGATGCTTGGGGAATTCTGGGGTTTTCTTACAATTCTTCTTGTGTTTGTTTTTTACATCTTTCCTTTTGTGTTGAAACTTTTTCCACCAATGGCTATTTACCCTTTAATCTTATTCTGTCTTGCTGTGGGTATGTATGTTTCTGGACTTATTGCTCAGAGCATAGCTTTTAAAGTCGGCGGAATAATTTTTTTAGTTTCTTCAGTATTACTGGCTTACAATACCACATGGTTTTTCTGGATTTATAATGCTGGAACATTCTTTGGTCTTGTAATTCCAGGAATATGGAGCAGGTATGAAAAAAGAAAATAAATATTCTCTTGATGAGCTTCTTACCAATGAACTCAGATTTTTTATTATGACAGTTCTGACAATGTATGAAGAGGTGGACTTTAATTTTCTTAAGGAAGAGCTTAATGCTACAGATGGAAATCTGAGTGTTCAACTCCGTAAACTTGAGGAAGCAGGATACATAGAGGTGGAAAAGCAATTTGTGAATAGAAAGCCGAAATCCAGTTACAGAATAACGAAGAAAGGGCTTAATGCGTTGAAGGAACATCTTAATTATATGGAGGAGATAAAGAAGAAGATAGAAGGGTAGCACTGGCTTCCCGCCGCAGGGTAGAGAAAAACGGCCGTTTTTCTCTACCCTGCGGCGGGAAAACGAAAACAAAGAGGTTTTAATTTATGAAAAGATTGGCAAGTATTTTTTGTTTAATTTTTGCTTTCAGTTATTCATTTGGAATTGTGTTGAACAAAATAAAAATAACGGGAAATACACATACTGATGCTAAAACCATTCTTGAGATTGCACAAGAGCTGAAAGAGGGGGAGGAGTATAGTGAAGAAAAATTAAAAAATCTTGCATTGCGTATTGAAGAAAGGCTGAAAAATACAGGCTGGTTTTATAATGCCAGTGTTTATATAGTTGAGTCGGGTCAGAATGAAAATTATAGAAATGTGATAATCGAAGTGGAAGAAGGTTTTCTATATAGATTTTATGGGGGGAATGCCTATGGTGGATTTGGAATGGATAATGTTTATGGACAGGGAGGAGGATATAGAATAGAACTCGGTTATAATAGACAGGCACTAAGATATGAAAAGCTATTCCCTTCCTATCATCTTAAGTTTACTACAGATATTGGCAATATAAACAGGCAAATCTATTCAAGCGAGAATAGAGAAATAAAGCTACAAAGCGTTCTTATAAATTCCGGAATATTTTATCTTATGAACTGGGATTTATTATTTTACTTAGATGGAGAATATTCAAAAAACTTTGATACTTCTTACAATTGGCTTTTCGATAGTTATTTTGCAGGTTGTGGTCTTATTCTGGACAAAAGAAACAAAAGATTTTCTCCATCTAAAGGCTATTATCTCAAATTAAGTTTGAACTATCTTGATTTTAATTATCTCAGATTTTCTTCAGAGGGGAGAATATTTTTTGAATTAATGAATGGCTTGACGTTCGGCACAAAAGTTTTATTTGCTACTGAAGATGAAAATGTCCCCTATTATCATAAACTGAGCATCAATGGTATTGACGGGGTAAGAAATCTTTTTTCTTACTCTATTGGAAACTCGATAGTTCAGGCAAATCTTGAATTGAGATGGAAAGTTTTTAACTATAAATTATTTTCTATGATTGATACATTTATTGAAACACTGGTTTTTGTTGATTTTGGAAAAGCTACTGAAAGCTTGAATGAAATAACAACTTTTGACAATTATGGTGTCGCATTTGGAACTGGAGTAAGAATTTTCTTTGATAATCCAGTATTTTTACCTTTAAGGTTTGAGGTTGGGTTTGATAAAGATTTTAAGACGGTGTTTTACTTTGATGCAAGTTATCCATTTTAGGAAGGGTGTGGCACTGGCAACAGCCAGTGCCACACCGCACAGGATGAGATGCTGTGGAGGGTATAACGGTGCAGGCTTTTTTAGTGTTTTTCTTACAATCGGGCAAAACTTCACATCCTGTGTTCGGGAGTAGGGATCGAATTGTGATATTTTTTGGCCCCTCACCAGTTTGTAAGAAAAAAGTTAATTAGCAAGCAAACTGGTGAGGGGTAACCAATCGAAAAATATCACAATTCTCAGAAGTAATAGCAACAAGTTGCCCTCAAACGGCTACAATCCTTGTAGCCTTAGTAAAACAAGGTAGGAAAAAACACTAAAAAAGCCTGCAACAGAGGGTTAAACCACAGCGGGTTTGTGTGGGGAAAGAAATAAAAAAGTAAGAATCTTGGGGTAAAAATAGGTGTATTTTTGTGTGATTTTTTGTGCAATTTAAGAGGCGAAGGATTTGCCGACCGCAAGCAGGCACTGGTTATAGAGTTGTGAGGGGTATTTTACCGCTTGTCTTGCGATTTTGCTACAGAAAAAATCCTGCTTTATCTTTTACGAAGGAAAACAGGATGTTTTCCGTCCCGAGCACCTTGAGCAAAGGATTGCGAATGTGCGAGGGTAGATTTTTTCAAGTTAAGCTACTGAGCAAGACCAGCGGGAAAAGCATTTTTCTTTGCTTACTTTCTTTTGTTGCTTTGGACAAAAGAAAGTAAGAATAGGATTTTGTGAGACTTTTGCCCAAACAAAAGAAAGGTAACAAAATGTCTTATTTCTTTCTCTCTTTGAGAAAGAAAGTAAAAAAGGTTTTTGATAACTTTTTTCTTTAAAAAGTTGATCCCTGTTTAAGGGGAAACAGACAGTTCTAAAGGAGGAACTTTATGAAATACTTTGTTAGTGTGATGTTAATTTTACTTTTCAATCTCTCTTTTTCGCTCACAAGAGAAGAGATTATGATTACTTCGTCCTACTTTCATTCAAATGTGAATGAAATCAATGCTGAAATTAAAAAACTCAGCGGGAAAGAGGACGACAGGGCAAAGAAGGGGATTTTATACCTTGCTCTTGCAACACAGGAGCCACCAGTTGAAAAGGCTCCGGCTAATGCTATAAAAACTCTTGAGGTTTTTGAGAAAAAGAATGTTGAGCCATTACTTAAAGCTTATGTTGCAATGGCATATTCACTGGGTGCAAGGGATGACAAAAATCCTTTAATGAAAATGAAGTATTCTGATATGGCAATAAAACTTTTCAATAAGATTGTTGATGAAAATCCAACCGACTGGTATATAAGATTCTTAAGGGGTAATACATTTGCTAATTTTCCAGAGATGTTTCAGGTTGGAAGTATTGCAAAGTCTGATTTTGAATTCATAAGAGATCTTTACGAAGGCAAAAAGGAAAATATTGGCAAATCGCTTATGGTTACAGTTTACTTTTATCTTGGTGAGTTTGCAAAGAGTGAAAAGCAAATTAATAAGGCTCTTGATTTCTGGAAAAAGGCGGTAGCTATTGCTGAGGAAAATGGCATTAAAACCGATGCATACAAAAAAGCTAAAGCAAGAATTAAAGTTTTTGAGGACTGAATATGGCAATTATTAAAACAGAAACTCTTACCAAAGTTTATAAACTTGGGAAAACAGATGTTGTAGCCTTAAAGAACGTGAGTCTTGAGTTTGAAAAAGGTGATATAGCCTGTATTATGGGACCAAGTGGCGCAGGAAAATCAACTTTCCTGCACCTCATTGGGTGTCTTGATAAGCCTACTGAAGGCAATATCTTCATTAACTCAACGAATACTAAAAACTTAAATGATAATGAACTTTCTGAATTCAGAAATAGCTACATTGGGTTCATATTTCAGAGTTTTAATCTTATTCCTGTTCTGAATGTATATGAAAATATCGAGTATCCTTTAATTCTTGGGAAGAGAAAAAGGGATAAAGATAAGATTTTAAGCCTTATTGAGGCTGTGGGACTTTCGGCACATATAAAACACAGACCAGATGAGCTTTCTGGTGGCCAGAGGCAGAGAGTAGCTATTGCAAGAGCACTTGTTATGGAGCCAGAGATTGTGCTTGCCGATGAACCAACAGCAAATCTTGATTCAAAAACTGGCGAAATGATATTGAATTTACTTCTTAAGCTGAATGAGGAAAAAAAGACTACATTTATATTTTCAACTCATTCAGAGATTATTGCAAAGCATTCTAAGAAAATTATCCATCTTCTGGATGGAGAAGTAAAGGAGATAATCAATGCTTGATATATTAATTGCTTTAAGAAATATTTTCAGGAACAGAACAAGGACATTACTTACAATGCTTTCTATTGTTGTTGGGTCTATTGCCATAATTATTGTGAACGGATTTATAAATTACTCAATGTGGGGACTTCGAGAGAGTATGATTCGTAATGGAATAGGACATTTTCAGTTTTATCAAAAGGGTTATCTTGAAAGAGAAGAGGATATTTCTCTTGAGTTTATGATTACGAATTACAAAAAACTTACAAGAGAGATCTATGAAAATATGGGTGTGAGTTTTGTAGCCCCTGAAATTTCATTCAATGGGGTTATTTCCAGTGGTGAAAAGAGCACCATAATCATTGGTAAGGGAGGACTTTCTGAAGAGGAACAGAGGCTTAATTCATTTGGTGAGATTGTCGAAGGGAGTTTTTATAATGATGATGAGTTCGCTGTTCTTATAGGGGAGGGAGTGGCAAAAAAGATTAAGGCAAAATTGGGGGACACGCTTACTTTAATGGCACCTATGCGTGGAGGTGGACTTAACGCCATCGATGTTACAGTCAAAGGAATAATCAGAATGACTATAGAGGAATACAACAGCACAATTGTACTTGCGCCACTTTTTCTGGCACAGAACCTTCTCAATGTTGAAGGTGTGGATAGACTTATAGTTATGCTTAAGGATACAGAAAAAACAAAAGAGGTGGAAAAAATTTCAATTGATTTTGCCAGAAATAAGAATCTTGAGTTTAAAAGCTGGAAGGATCTTGCTATATTTTTCTTTCAGGTTAGAGATATGTATAACACTATGTTCTTGATTCTTTTTATAATTATAATTGGTGTAATTATTTTTTCCATTGCCAATACGATGACAATGAATGTTTTTGAAAGGATTTCAGAGATAGGTACGATAAGGGCACTTGGGGCTAAAAGAAGACATATAATAAGGCAATTTGTCTTAGAAAGTCTCTTTATTGGAATAATAGGGGGAGCTTTTGGATTGATTCTTGGGTATTTGATTGCAGAGATAATTAATCTCTCGGGTGGAATATATATTCCACCGCCACCGGGAAATGCGAAGGGATATTATTCAATGGTAAAGCCAGAATTTTACAAAGTGCTTCTGTGTTATGCGGGTTTTGTAGTTACCTGTATTATTGCATCGATCTTTCCGGCAAGAAAGGCGGCAAAGATGGAGATAGTGGAGGCTATAAGGGGGTAGAATATATCCCGCCATATGGGGGTAGAGGCAAACGGCCACCGTCCTGTTCTGTAGATGCATACGGCCATATGCATCTACAGAGCAGGACGGAAATTTATAAGAAAATCAAACGGAGGTTTTTATGTATAAAACATTTATAACCATATTAATCTTTTTATCATTCTTTTCAAGAGGACTTTTCTCCCTAACGGCAGAAGAAATATTAAAGCTTGTTGATGAAAAGAGAGGTCCTGAAGGCTATTTTCTCACAAAGATGAGGGTTACATCATACAAAGGTGATAAAATTGAAGAGTCCCTTGAGATGAAAGGCTATATAAAGGGCAATAAATCAATGGTTTATTTCACTTCACCAGCCAAGTGGAAAGGTAGAAAGATGCTTATGATCGGCAATGATGTTGTAATGATTTTCCCGAACACATCAAAACCAGTGAGACTATCTCCTTCTCAAAGGCTTATGGGGAATGTCGCAAATGGTGATGTGGCAAGAGTGGCTTTTTCAGTGGATTATAATGCTACTCTTATAGGAGAGGAAAGACTTGATAATAAAGATTGTTATAGACTTAAACTCAGTGCAAAAAATACCGGCACGACATATAACTCTATTGATCTATGGGTAGAGAAGGATACCTTTTCTCCTTTTAAGGCAGTATTTTACTCACTGAGTGGCAAGGAGCTTAAACAGGCTTATTACTCTGATTTGAAAGTCCTTGCGGGTAGCGAAAGAATATCAAAGATTACAATATATGATTCTATAAGAAAAGATAACTACTCTGTTATAGAATTTTTGAGTATGGAAAAAGAAGAGTTTTCGGAAAAGTATTTTAATATTGATTATCTTTTTGAGATGTAGGTGGTAGTTGAAAGTTTATAAAGTTAAAAGTTGAAAGTTGAGATTTTTTATTTATTTTTCTATAATTTTGTCAGAAAAGAGTTATAATTTTTTTAAAAATGTGGAGGAAAAATGATTTATAGGGAGGAAGAGATAATAAGAAAGTTGAAAAAAATCAAAGAAAAATACATCAATGAAGGTATTATAATACTTGGTTTTTTTGGTTCATTTGCAAGAGGAGAGGCAAGTGAAACAAGCGACCTTGACATAATTTATGAAATGAAAGATTTTGCACTTGAAAAATATCCGGGATTTAAATTTTTTGAATTTTATTCAAATATTAAGGCGGATATTGAAAAAGAATTCGGTATAAGTGTTGATTTAGTTGATATAAATAGCTTAAATGAAATAGGCAGAAAGTATATTTTGCCAGAGGTAAAGTATGTTGCATAGCGATAGAGCAAGACTTGAATTTGTTCTTAAGATGATAAATGACATTGAAATAGTTGTTTCAAGACATAAAAATATTGAAAATACTCTTAATGATGTAGAAGGTTATCATGCAATAATGATGTGTCTTATGCAGATAGGTGAATCATTGGGGAAAATCGTGGGTCTTCATTTAAAAGAATTACTTCCATCTGAACTTGCTTACAAAATGAGAAATATTATTGCACATGACTATATAGGAATAAATATTAAAGTTATAAATATCAACAATAACCAATGATCTTCCCTTGTTAAAAAAGCAAATAGAGAGCATTTTGAAAGATAATAGTTGAAAAATCTTGACTTTCAAATTTGTAATTTATTTTTCTCAAGTAGAGTGAATTTTCAAAATTTATTTTCAATATGTAAGAGGTTATAAAAAATTATGAAGAATATAGTTTTTATTTTCAGATTGATTTTACTTTTTTTGCCTGTAATTTTATTCTCCGATTTTAACTATCGAATTCTTGTTTCAGAGGAACAAAATTTTGTAGTAAGAGAAGCTGTCTGGAATCCAGAGAATATTTTTAACATAAAAAATGGACTATCAGCCGATTTAAAGCTACTTGGTGAAACCACTTTTAAGTTTGAAAATTTCAAGTTGAAGTTTTCAGACCTTGCAACAATGCCAGTAGAGACAAACGGTAATTTTACAAATAGTCTTCTTGAAGCTTATTTAAGTTTAAATTTTTATGACTTTTACCTTGATGCTGGCAAAAAAAGAATTGTTAAAGGCAAGGGTTTTCTTTATTCTCCTTCAGATTTTTCTCTTAACCAGTCATTTGAGACCACTCAAAATAAAGATGAAGTCCTTCAATTTAAAGATGGATTATGGCTTACTGGAGTTGGATATTATTCAGGAATTGGTAATTTTTCATTTTACTACATTCCAGACCTTGCAATATCAAATGAAGCTATTGAAAGATATTTTACAAAGGGACAGGATGAGATTTACTTGCTCTCATACTCACATAGCCTTGATTTTATGGATGTTGGTGTCGTAGGGGCTTATTCTGGTAGTCTTAAGCTGGGTTCTTATGGTTCTTTCAGATTGAATGACAATTTTGTATTTTACACCGATTTTGCATTTCTTGAAAGGGTTAAAAATTATGAACTTGAACTAAAAACTTATCCTTATGTTGGGGATATTTATCAGATTAAGGAGATAGAATTAAGCAATAGGTTTCAATTTATTTTTGGAGTAAGTTTTACACATAATAATTTTGGTTTAATGATTGAATATTTCTACAATGGAGGTGGGTTTGAAAAAAGTGAGTTTGATAAATATCAGAGAGACTTAAAAGACACTGTGAAGAATTTTGATAAAACCAATCCAGTTTCAATATGGAATGTGGGTAATTCAGCAAGGATTATTGAGTCAAAGGGTTCACTTTCATTATCTCAACACTATGGAATGTTGAGACTTTACTCATTAAATCTTGAAAATTTTGAGCTTGCTTCACTTGTGATTTCGAGCCTTACGGATTTCAGCGGAAGGTTTTGTAATTCGGTCTATTACAACATTGAAAACATAACTTTAGGTGGTGAAATCTTTGTAGCATACGGCGAACCTTATAGCGAATTTATGCTTTATGGTGAGAAGTGGGGGATAGGATTGAAGGCGGAAGTTGTGTTTTGAGAATTATAATTCATTTTTTCCTCTTAACTTTAAGTTTTTTAAAGATTTTTCAAGCTACTATTTTAAAGCAATGGGAGTAGAAAATTAATTACTCTACTCCCATTGTTGTTATAATTAATATGTAATTGTAATTTCTACAAATGAGTTTGTGTTTCCGATATTTTTTCCTATGCCTAGTTGTCCCTTATTATTGGCGCCAGTAGCCCAAAGTGTATCATTTTCTTTGATAATTAAGGTATGATATCTACCACAAGCAACTTCCTTAACATTAGATGTTAGCATTATGAATGAATTTGTTTTATTTTTATATCCTATACCAAACTGTCCAGAATTATCATTTCCCGTTGCCCATAGGGTATTATCATTTTTGATAATGATGGTGTAGTTTTCACCACAAGCAACTGACCTAACATTGCTTTCTACTAATACAAATGAAGTTGTGTTATTATAGTTTCCTGTTCCAAGTTGTCCATAGTAGTTATCTCCTGCGGCCCATAATGTATCATCATTTTTAATAATGCAAGTGTGGTTTAGACCACAAGCAACTGCTTTGACGTTGCTAGCTACCATTACAAATGAATTTGGGTAGATATTAGTCCCAAGTTGTCCATAGTAGTTATATCCCGTAGCCCACAATGTATCATCATTTTTTATAATGAAGGTATTATAAGCACCACAAACAACTTTTTTAACATTATTTGCTATCATTACAAATGAAGTTGTGCTGATATTGGTACCAAGTTCTCCCCTGTTATTATCTCCTGTACCCCACAATGTATCATCATTTTTGATAATGAAAGTATGATGATTATCAAAATTACCACAAGAGACAGCTTTGACATTACTTTCTACCATTAAAAATGAATTAGTGTCTTTTTTGTTTCCAGTACCAAGTTGTCCGGCGGAATTATCTCCTGTAGCCCATAATGTGTTATCATTTTTTATAATAAAGGTATGTATACCACTGCAAGCTACTGATTTGACATTACTTGCTACTATAACGAATGAGTTGGTGTCTTTATTATCTCCTTTGCCAAGTTGACCTTCCGAATTATACCCAGTAGCCCATACCATTCCATTGGTGTCTAATACAAATGTGGTGTATCCCCCGCAAGAAATGAATAAAGGAACGAAACTAGCCTGTCCTCCACCGGTACTTGACGTACTCGAACTACTTAAACTACTACTTGTTGCACTTGAAGTAGTTGATGAAGAGCTTACGGTACTGCTGGTAGAACTTGAGTTTGTTGCAGAGGAGCTTACGGTACTACTTGTAGAACTTGCCGAAGAGTTTTTTTCACCTTCTTGTGGTTTTGTTTCACAACCAAGAAGGAAAACTGTCATAAGTAAACTTACAGAAAGTAACCTTTTCATAGGCTTAAACCTCCTTAAATATAACTCTTTTGAGGCATATTTTAAGGAGAATGAAAAAGAAAAAATCCTACTTTGCTTAATTAGAACTACTTTTAAAGAATTCCTTTGGTGTTTGATGTGTAAATTTTTTGAAAGCCCTGTAGAAGGCTGATTTTGAATTAAAACCAACTTCGTATCCTACTCCATCGATGGAGAGAAAATTCATTTTTTCACTTTTTAACATTTTTTTTGCTTCTTCTATTCGATAGAAATTGATAAAATCAAAAAAGTTTTTGTTTTCTTTTGTATTTATTACCTTTGAGATTTTGTATTTTGGAATTTTTGTCATTTTTGCAAGTCTTTCAATTGTGATTTCAGGATTTGTAAAAGGTTTATTTTTTCGTAAATATTCATCCAGCATTTTGAAGTATTCTTCAATTTGTTCTTGAGATAAATCGCCTTTAAATGATTTACCTTCATACACAGGTTTAATATTCTTGAGATGTTTTTCAAATTCGGCTTTGGAGAATACAACAGAGTTTTTGAAGGCTTCATATACAATATAAAGATAGAAAATATTAACTAAAGTTGGGATTATGATATATTCCACTATGGGCGTTGGTATAAGAATATAACAAAATATTAATATAAAGTTCAAAATGAAAACTAAATATATGAATTTTTCGATATAGCTTATATGCAATTTTTCAATATCAGAATAGTAGTTTTTTACACTATTTTTATATTTTATTACATTTAGAATTGAGACAAAAAAATACATAAATTGCATTATTACGAATTCAAAATTTATAAAGCTCATCTGCAAAGGATAATTATGTGAGGTAAGTCCACTGAGATATAAATGTTTGCTTTTCTCACTCATAAACATAAATTCAATCCAAAAATATATGTCAGCAAGAATAAATATCGATGTGAGAATGTGTAAGATATTAAATAGTTTTGTCTTTTTCCCAATCATTAAGTTTATATAGAAATGTACTAAAGGAGCATATAATTGTCCTGTTGCGAATGTAATAAACAATGAGTGTGGAAATGAATAAATAAGACCTGAAAGAATAATAGCATTATTTAAGAAGTTGAGTCCTGGATTGATTACTATTAAAGCTAAAATTTTTTTTGTTATACTCTGTTCTTTTCTTAGAAAGAGGAATAAGGAAATCAGCAAAAGGTTTATAAAGGTAAAAATGTTGTAATATAAAAAAAACTTATGAAATATCATAAAAAAGGCATTATCAAAAAAGAATTCAATATATTTAAATTATAAATAACTTGAAGCAAGTTATCAAAAATTAATTTTAAATATTCTAACAAAGCAAATATTTTTAATGTTGATTTAATAGCATCCAAAAATTAATTTTGAGTGCTATTTTAACTTTTTATTTTTTTAAACACAAGCCAGAAAACAATAGACACAAAGCAACCCCAAACTATCCCAGCAACAATATCTAAAATGGAATGGCTTTTAAATTTTTCTGTGTGTTTTTTGTCTTCTAGTTTTAAGTGTTCGAGTATTTCTTTTGTGTTTAAAATATTTTTGTAGAGATAATTTCTCACAACTATTATATCACTTATAATTATGAAACAAACCACGAGGGCAAATCCAAAAGGGGGAGAAGAAAAACCACTTTCAAAACCCAGCGAAAGTGTAGCTGAAGAGATAAAAGCACTATGTGCAGAAGGAAAACTTCCGTAAGCATTTATGTTTTTAAAATTTGGTTTACCACCCTTAAAGAATGGTAGAAAAACCTTAAATAGCTGAGAAGACAACTGAGCTGTCAACGCAGATATAAAGACCTTATTTTTTAAAATGTTAAAAATTAAATTTTCCATTTCAATTCCAGTTTTAAATATAAATTTTAACTTTACTTTATTGTTATGTCAATCTATCGCATTGCTTTAAAATAAATCTTGTCGTTCCAAGTCAATAGTGGAATAGTTTCTCCACGTTTGAAACTGAAGACTCTTTGCAGTAAATTTGTTATAATATATATTCCAGATATCTTTGGCAGACAAAGATATTTTTTTGTCTATTCTTTTAACTTTCAAACTTTGAGTTATTTGTCCATCCTCATTATTGTAATTACAGAAACAAAAAAATAAAATACTGGAATAATTTGTAACTTTTAGTTAAGATATTATGGCAACAATGTAATTTATGGCAAATTTTCAAACCTTGCGACCTTCATATAAATCCTTACACTGTTGCATTTTTGCCTAATGGTTTAGAAAACATAAAAACAGATAAATTGCCTTGTTTTATTTTGCTAATAGAATGTAGCAAAAACAGTTTTAGATTTATCACAATGGGGAGTAATAAATGAAGAGAACTAAGTTAATACAAATTGCATCTCTAATAAGCATTATTGGAAATTTAGTATTATCAGTGACAAAAATATTTATTGGTTTATTTGCAAATAGTATGGCAGTTTTTGGTGATGGTCTTGATAGCTTAAGTGATATTTTTATTTCTTTAATTACATTAATTACTTCGTTCGTTATAAATCAACCTCCAGATAAGGAACATCCATATGGTCATTATAGATTTGAAACAATTGCGACATCTGTATTAGCCTTTACGATATTTTTTATGGGAGGACAACTTTCATTATCTTCATTAGAAAAACTATTATATCATGATTATACTCAAGCGCCAGATATTCTTTCAGTTTATGCAACGTTATTTTCAATTTCTGGAAAAATAATTCTTTCAATAAGTCTATATTTTCTTGGCAAAAAATCTGAAAGCCAAATGATTATTGCAAATAGTAAGAACATGTTAAACGATATTATTACTTCAACGGGTGTACTTATTGGATTAGGTTTTATTTATTTTTACAATTTACCAATTATAGATAAGATTTTAGCGATTGTAATTGGGATTTGGATAATGATCTCTGCTGTTCGTATTTTTATAGGAACTATAACTGAAATAATGGAAGGCGAATCAAATATGGATTTATATAAAAGAGTATTTCAAGAAGTAAAAAAATTTGATTATTTTTCAAATCCGCATCGTGTAAGAATTAGGAAACTTGGAATATATTACATAATTGAATTTGATGTCGAAGTTGATGGTAGTTGTAAGATTAAAGAGGCACACGACAAAGTAGAAATCCTTGAAAAAAACATTCGTTCTTCTCTTCCATATATTTACGATATTATTGTCCATATAGAACCAATTGGAAATACAGAAAAAAACGAATGTTGGGGACTTAAAGAAAAAGATTTACATAACTAAAGATTTGTTTTTTACACAAATTCGCAAATAACAATGAACGAATATCTCCAGATTTGATAGTTAGAAAATAGGAAAAGAAAGTTTTTCTCTTCCTGAAAGGTAAAATTACAATATTAAAGAGTTATTTTATAAATTTTATACTTTGTTTATCAATATTAAGCTGAAAAAGTATTTCTTGACATATTTATTTGAATTGATTAAAATTATGTAAACAGCGAATTTTTTCTATTTTTATTTTTGGGGGAATAGTGAAATTTTTAGAAAAAATTTTACCCTCCTTTTTGACACAAAGTCTTTTAATTTATAATTTTTCTGTAGTATTTATAACTGTTTTATTGTTTATGACTTTTTTATTAGTTGGTGCCTCTGTTAGTGTTTTTATAGCTTTTTTGATTGATAGTTGGTTGAAAAAAAGAGGCTATAATCTTGAGATTGGGCTTTTTGCAGTAATTTTAGTAATGTTGATTGTTGTGTTTATAGCAGATTTTATATTTTCTATTATTTTTTTGATTTCAAATATAAAAAAAAAGTTAATGGAGGATTTATTATGAAGAAATTTATTTTGTTTATTTTAGTTTTAATTGTGTCTTGTTCTTCGGGTGGTTCAAAAAAAGAACTTAGCATCAATGATATTTTTGGGGACTGGGTTACTATTAGCGGATATGATGCTTCGGAAATATCATTTGGTGTAGATGAAAATACAGGTATGCCAAATTTTTATTCTTTTCTTCAGGGAAGGCCTTATGAATCTGGAGAATGTAAAATTTCTGGAAATTTAATTATTATAGATGTAGGGAATGCACAATATGTTTATAGCAATGTTGTAATTAAAGATGGTGTTTTAAGTTTTATAGCAGATGGGAAAAAGGCAACATTTAAAGCAGGAGAATTTAATCAAAGTTTGAGAAAATTGTTAAACTATATGATAGATTTTAACACTAAAAGTGGCAATGTTTTTTCATATCCAGAAGCTACAAGTTTCAAATGGGTTAATGAGGAAAGTGAGAATACTATTTTAGGTTATAAAATGAGTCTGACAATTCAAAAAGATGGAAAAATAACTAATAGTAGCTTTGTATATTCTTTATTGAATAAAGGGGGATTTACATCAGATTTAAAAAATGTTACAGAAATCATTTCTGGCTATATTAAAGATAATATTGTCTGTTTGGCGATAGAGATAGATGACCCTGAGGACGAAAAATATTCTTATTTAACCCTAAAATTTGGAATTTTGCAATAGTTTGACTAATTCACCACCTTTAATTAAAGTTCTATTTCGTTCCTTTGACTTTAAAGTTATGTTATTTTATAATAATTAAGTCTTTTGTTTTTTGAGGATAAGATGAGATTTCGTTTTAAATATCTTTTGCAGATGTTTTTTCTTGTTTTGCTTGATTTGATTGTCTTTTATATATCTATTGTTGGAGCTTTGTTTTTTGCAATTAATTTTAAATTTTTATTTAATTTCAAGCATATTTTTGGAGAAAATTTGAGGCCTTTTTTATTTCAATTGAACTACATGATTTCAATATGGTGGATACCTGTCGTTTTTGTTATTGCTTTGTTTGTTAATAGGCTTTATCAGATAAGGTTGCCTTTCTGGGAAGAGACAAAGTTGCTTTTGAAATCTTCTCTTTTAGCTATTGGCTTTGTCTTGTTAACTATCCTTATCAGAAATATGTATATAGAGATTCCAAGAAGTGTGTTTATATGGCACCTTGGTTTTGTGTTTGTGCTACTTCCTTTTTTCAGATATTGGGGCAAGAAGTTTTTATTTAATCTTGGTATATGGAAAGAAAAGGTTATAATAATTGGTGAGGGTGAAAAAGTAAATCTTACTATAAAAGGTTTACTTAATGAAAACCATCTAGGTTATGATATAGTTGGTATACTTTCGGACAAACCTTCCAAAAAACTAACAGAAATAAATGGTAAAAAATTTAAAATATACAAAAAAGACGATGCGATAGATAAGTTTTTGAATATTATGAAGATTGATACTGTTTTTATAGCCATTGATAATATTTCGCCTGATGAAATGACAAAATTGGTTAACGAAATTTATAAGGTAGTAAGAAGGGTTATAGTTATTCCAGATATTAAGGGAATTGCTTTATTTAATTCAGAACTTCATTATTTATTTATGGAAAAATTATTTATGATCAAAATTAACAACAATCTTAACTCTCTTACCAACAGGATAATTAAACGAACCTTTGATCTTGTTGTTTCAATAATTGGCTTTATTTGTGTCTTGCCTTTTTTCATAATTATAGGTATAGTTATAAAATTAACTTCACCTGGTCCTGTCTTCTTTTCTCATAAAAGAATAGGTAAGAATGGAAAAGAGATAAAGGTTTATAAGTTTCGATCTATGTATAAAGATGCAAAGGAGAGACTTGAGAAGCTACTCAAGGAAAATCCAGAAGCTAAAAAGGAGTGGGAAACTAATTTTAAACTTAAAAACGATCCGAGAGTGACATTTATTGGGAAAATATTGAGAAAAACAAGTATTGATGAATTACCACAGATTATAAATGTTATAAAAGGTGAGATGAGCCTTGTTGGTCCAAGACCTGTGATAAAAGAAGAAATAGACAATTACTACAAAGAGTTTAAACACTATTATTATTCTGTATTACCTGGAATAACGGGTTTATGGCAGGTAAGTGGTAGAAGTGATACAGATTATGACTTCAGGGTTCAAACAGATGTCTGGTATGTCCAGAACTGGTCACTCTGGCTTGATATAATGATTCTTTTGAGAACTGTTGCTGTGGTTTTAAAAAGAGAAGGAGCATATTAATTGAGGAGTGTGTATGATAACGTTTCAGGATTTAATTTTTAGACTTAAAGAATTCTGGGGAAAAGAAGGATGTTTGATAAGAGAGCCTTATGACATAGAAAAAGGAGCTGGAACATTCAATCCCGACACATTTCTTCGTTCGCTTGGTCCAGAACCATGGAAAGTTGCTTACGTAGAACCATCAAGAAGACCTACAGATGGTAGATATGGAGAGAACCCGAATAGACTTGGTTACTATTTTCAATTTCAGGTAATAATTAAGCCTTCTCCAGATAATATTCAGGAGCTATATCTTAAGAGTCTTGAATATCTGGGTATAGATCTTAAGAAGCATGATATAAGGTTTGTTCATGATGACTGGGAATCTCCAACTTTAGGTGCGTGGGGACTTGGTTGGGAAGTCTGGCTTGATGGTATGGAAATAACTCAGTTTACTTATTTTCAGCAGGTTGGTGGGATAGATCTTTCTCCTATTCCTGTAGAGATAACCTATGGAACTGAAAGAATTGCGATGTATCTTCAAAATGTTAATAACTACAAGGACATAAAGTGGAATGAAGAGTTTACCTATGGTGATCTTCATCATCAGCTTGAGTATGAGTTTTCTAAATACAATTTTGAAATAGCCGATATTGAGTTATACAGAAGACATTTTGATGAGCTTGAAAAGGAATGTTTTAAAGCGATCGAAGCTGGAGTTGTTTTGCCAGCTTATGATCTGACTATGAAATGCTCTCATATTTTTAATATTCTTAATGCAAGAAATGCTATCTCTGTTACTCAGAGAGAGTATTATATTTCGAGAGTAAGACAGATGGCAAATGCCTGTGCCAGAGCTTATTTGAAGAGAAGAGAGGAAATGGGTTTTCCACTTTTGAAAAAATAGTATATTGTTATAAAGATGAAAAAGTTTTTGATTTTTATTTTATTTATTTTGAGTGTTTTTCTTCATTCTTTGCCAGAAGGGAGTGAGTTTTTTTATTTACCTCTTGGTATTTCTGGTAGCCAATATTATGGAAGTTCTAATCCAGTAGCCAGTGGAAATTTTTTTGTTAATCCTGCTCTTGGGGCTACTTTTTCGGGTTTATCTTTCTTTTCGGGTTATCTGTTTGTAAAGGATTTTCCATATTTTTTGGGTGGGGTGAGCTTTCCAATTTATGATTATAAACTTACCCTTGGTACAAAGATAGCGGGCAATCATAATAATGGAATTTTGGTGGAAGCTGGCAGTTATTATTCTGGGGTTATTGGCTTATCAAGAAAGGTTGTTAATAATTTTCTTATCGGTTTAAACTTTGATTTCTCTTATTTACTTAAGAGAGAGTTTCAGGATATTTCTTATACTTTTGATTTTGGTTTTCTTTATAAGTTTATGGATTTTTCCCCATCTCAGGGTTTTTGCATTAAAGATAGTTTTCTTAGTTTTACTTTGTATGGGATTGGAAAACAGGCAATTTATGAGGATAGAGATGGAATACCACCTCTTGGTTTAAGAAGTGGTTTAAGAACAAAGTTTTTTGATTCAAGATTTGTTGATTTTTCCTTGGGTGGAGAAATAAACTATAATTTTTTAATCGGAGAATTTTTCACTTCTTTTTATCTGGAAAGTTTGTTATTTGATTGTTTAACCATTTATTCTTCTTATAATTATGGAAATAGAAATATTGGAAATTTTACAAATGGTTTTTATCCTTTTAGTTTTGGTGCTTCATTTCATAGTACTATTGGGAATGTTCCATTTTCTATTTTTTATTCTTTTAATCAGACTGATTTTAAGGGGGTGAAAGATTTTCTCCATTTTGTGGGAGTGGAATTTCACTTTGAAACATTTGATAAAAATCTTAAACCAACTTTGACAATGGGTGAATTTAAAACCAATTATTTCAGTTTCTCTCCAAACTATGATAGAGAAAAGGATACTCTTGTATTTAATATTTCTGTTGAAACCAATAGAATGGTTGAACACTGGGAGCTTAAAATTTTTGATGAAAAGGGAAACTTAGTAAGAAGATATAAAGATAGTATTTCAGAAGAATATAATTTAATCAAACTTTTTGCAAAAATTTTTGAGAAAAAGGAATATACTCCAGTCCCTGAAAGGATAGAGTGGGATGGAATTTCAGATAGTGGTAGTGTGATGCCAGAAGGAAATTATAAAGCAGTATTTTCAATCATAAACGGTGAATTAACCAACAATTCTCTTACGAATTATATAACTCTTGATATAACTCCTCCTTATGGAACTATTTCTCTTGATGATATATACTTTTCTCCTAATGATGATGGTATAAAAGATAGTCTTATTGTTAAACCTTCTTTTTCACCTGATAACTGGAAAATGATTATTTTCAATAAAAATGGTGTAAATGTTTTTGAGATTGATTATTCAAATAAAGTGCCAGAGCAGATTAAGTGGAATGGGCTTGATAAAAATGGATTTCCTTTACAAAAGGGGCTTTATGATATATTATTTTTTGGAAGTGATGAAGCAGGAAATAAAAATATTCTTTATGTTAATGATGTTCTTTTGTCAAGAGATAAATATATCGCCATTCTTTCATTTAAAAAAGAAGTATCTTTTGCATTAAATAAAAATATTGATATAAGATTATTAACTTTTCCAGAAGATGTTAAAGTATCAAAGTATAGAATTGAAATTTCAAAAGATAAATTAATAAAAGCGATAGAAGGCAAAGGGCAGCCTGATTTCATTCAATGGGATGGAAAGGATAACTTGGGGAAAATGATTGATGATGGAAAATATTTTATGGTGGCTTATGTTGAATTTGAAAATGGAGAAAAGGCAAAATCGGAAAAGTATGATTTAATTATTGATTCTACTCCACCAGTTGTTAACTTCAGTATGGAGAATGTTCCATTTTCTCCAGATGGAGATGGGGAGAATGACAACCTGAAAATTAATCTTAATTTTAAAGATTTTGTAGGGTTTGACAGAGCTATTTTAAGAATTTATGATCCTGATAAGAGGCTTTTTAAAGAATTTTTAATAAAAGAGTCTAACAAGACAATTTTCTGGAATGGCAGGAGTGAATCTGGTGAGCTTGTTGAGAGTGCACAGGATTATCAGTGTGAAATTGAGGCTTTTGATAAACTTTCAAATTCTACACGCAAAAATATTGCAAATATTCCAACAGATATACTTGTTGAAAAAATAGATAGAGGTTATAAAATAAGGATAAATAATATAGAGTTTGAATTTAACAAATATGAAATAATGCCAAAAAGCCTTCCTATTTTGAAGAGACTGGTTCAAATATTAAAAAAATATCCAGAATATGAAATTGAAATTCAGGGGCATACTGACAATATAGGCAGTGAAAATTACAATCTTAAACTTTCAAAGCAGAGAGCAGATAGTGTTTACAATTTTCTCAAAAAAGAGGGCATTTCAAACAAAATGTCAACCAGAGGTTTGGGATTTAAATATCCTGTTGCAAGCAATAATTCAGAAGAAGGCAGAAGAAAGAATAGAAGGGTTGAATTTATCCTTAAAAGATAGTATAATATTAACTCAGTTTTTAAAACAAATTAACAAACTTTTTTCACAATAATTGTGGGATTTTAGATTTATGGAAAAACTTATTGAAGTAGAAGTATATACAACTTTTCTTTACCCTGGTGCTATACTTACTGGTGATGGTTTTGACGAAAATGGCAATAAGGTCATTGATAAGAATGTGCCAATAACATCAGAAAAGATAAAAGAATTGATTGCAAAAGGCGTAAAGAAAATTAAATATACAAGAGAACGTCCAAAGGTTAAGAAAGAGGTTTCAAAACAAATAATAAGTGATGAGAATTATTCAAAAGCACTTGAAATTATAGAATTTGTTCAGAGTTCATTTAAAAGAGAAGGGGAGAAGGCTAAAATCCCTTCAAAAGAACTTACAAGTGTAGCTGAGAATTTTGTCTCAGATATCAAATCAAATTCTGATGCTTATCTTAATCTTCTCGAACTTTTTGATAATGATGCTTTAATTTTTTCACATTCTGTTAATGTTGCTACTATAAGTATGCTTCTTGCATTGTCTTTGAAGTTTGAAGATGATAAAATTGTTCAGGTGGGTATTTCGGCACTACTTCATGATATAGGAAAGGCTTTTATTCCCGATGAGATATTGAATAAACCAGACAAATTAACTGAAGAAGAATGGAAGATAATAAAAAAGCATCCTCTACAGGCTTATCAGGTTATTAAGGATAATCCAGAATTTTCAAAAAATACGTCAATTGCCATTCTTACGCACCATGAATGGTATTCTGGTGGTGGTTATCCTCTCGGAATCACACATGAAAAAATTTCTCCATTTGCCCAGATTATATCCATAGCTGATGTTTTTGATGCAGCAACTTCAGAAAAGCCATACAAAAAAGCCCAAACATTTGAAATGGCATTTAATTATATAATGGAAAATTCAGGCAAAAAATTTAATCCCAACTATGCTCAAGTTTTCTTACGAGATATGGCGAAGAAAATCAATGAAGAACCTCTATATCCAGTTGGTAGTTTTGTATTGCTTAATACTGGAGAAATAGCTGAAGTAGCAGGACATAGATTTAATGAATATTCTTTAAGACCTATTATAAATATATTTTTGAGGTTTGATCATACTCATAAGACACACATTCATCTTAAAGTTCCAATCCAGATAGACCTTGAAAAAGATTATTCAAGAAGTATAATCAAAAGAATAACTGACGAAAATAAGATTAATAATTTCAAAAATATGATTGGTAGAGGTTAGGAGTGTTTACTTATCCTGATAGTTTTGATGTTATAGTTGTTGGTGGGGGACATGCAGGGATTGAAGCATCTTTAGCCTCAGCAAGAATTGGGGCTAAAACTTTGCTTCTTACCTCTAACATTGACCTGATAGGGCAGATGTCCTGTAATCCTTCTATCGGTGGTATAGGGAAAGGACAGCTTGTGAAGGAGATTGATGCTCTTGGTGGGGAGATGGGGAAAGCTATAGATTTTGCTGGCATTCAGTTCAGGACTCTCAATATGCGAAAGGGGCCAGCAGTTCGCTCTTCAAGGGCACAGGCTGATAAAATGCTCTATCGAAATTATATGCAGAAAATTTTACTTAGTGAAAAAAATCTCTTTGTTAAACAGGAACATGTAGAAGACTTATATTTTGAAGGAAACGAACTTAAAGGAATTATAACTAACCTTGGTGTTATTTATATTTCTAAAACGGTTGTTATAACAACAGGGACATTTCTTAATGGTGTTATTCACATAGGGAGTGATAGAATTCCTGCTGGCAGGCTTGGAGAATCTCCATCCATAGGGCTATCTCAAACACTTAAGAATCTTGGATTTTTTGTTGGAAGGTTTAAAACTGGAACACCAGCAAGGCTTGATGGAAAAACTATTGATTTTTCAAAGATGGAAGAACAGCCCGGAGATATTCCTGTTAAACCTTTTTCTTTCTGGACAGATCAAAAATCGATGCAGGATAGAAGACAACTACCCTGTTATTTAACCCATACAACTGAAGAAACCCACAGTATAATAAGAAATAACATACATCTTGCACCGATGTATTCTGGACAGATAAAGGCAACGGGAGTAAGGTATTGTCCGTCTGTCGAGGATAAAATTATGAAATTTCCAGATAAGACGTCTCATCATGTTTTTGTTGAGCCAGAGGGTTATGAAACAACAGAATATTATCCTAATGGCATCTCAAATGGTTTTCCTATAGATATTCAACTTAAAATTATAGCTTCTATTCCCGGGCTTGAAAATGCTAAAATGACAAGGCCAGCTTATGCTATTGAACATGACTATGTTTCTCCACTTGAATTAGTTCCTACTCTTGAAACAAAAAGGGTTAAAAATCTTTTTCTTGCAGGGCAGATAAATGGAACTACAGGTTATGAAGAAGCGGGAGCTCAAGGGTTAATAGCGGGTATAAATGCTGCTTTGAGGGCTTTATCGAGAGATGAATTCATTTTTGACAGGACGATGGGATATATTGGAGTTTTAATAGATGATCTAACAACAAAAGGGACAAATGAACCATACAGAATGTTTACTTCAAGGGTTGAGTACAGGCTTATTTTAAGAGAAGATAACGCAGATAGAAGACTTTCAAGAATAGGTTATGAGCTTGGAATATTGCCTTATAAGTTTTACAAAAAAGTTGTCGACAAAGAGCTTAAAATTAACGAAACAATGAACATTTTGAGGAATTATAAGCTAAATCCTACAGAGGAGAATAATGAAAAATTAAAAAAACTACAGACTTCAACAATCAACAAGCCTTTGACTTTGCTTGAAATATTGAGAAGACCAGAGATAAGCCTTGAAAAACTGTCGGAGATATTTTTACCATCTCTTAAAGAGCTTTCTGATGAAGTAAAAGAGGCTGTTGAGATAGAGGTTAAATACGAAGGTTATATAAAAGAAGAAAAGAATATGGTGGAGAGATTTTCTTCAATGGAGTCTATAAAAATACCTGAAGATTTTGATTATACAAAAGTTTCTGGTTTAAAAAAGGAAGAGATAGAAAAGTTAACAAAAGTTAAGCCTTTCAATCTTGGGCAGGCATCAAGAATTCCCGGCGTGACACCAGCGGCAATTCAGATAATTTTAATCTATTTAAAAAAGCAAAAAAGTTGATTTTTAAACAAAATATTTTAAAATAGATAGCTATGAATATCATTAGTAGAAGTGTTTATGAATTTATAAAATTTGCTGTGAAAAGTTATCTTGATGTTTTTATGGAATTCAAAGTCTGGGGGAAGGAAAATATAGATTTTTCTGGGCCTAAAATTTATTGCTCAAATCACTTTTCTTCTACGGATCCATTTTTTGTCATTACTTTGATGAAAGAGCCTGTTCATATGATTATAGGGCCGGGTTTTTCTGTCCCTGTTTTTAAAACAATTTTGAAGTGGGGCGAGCAAATTAATGCACTTTCAATACATAGAAAAACTGTTGTTGATAAGGCTGTCAAATTTCTTGAGAAAGGTGAGTCTGTATATATTTTCCCTGAAGGGGATCTTAACGATCAAACAAACCTTATGAAGTTTTATACGGGTGTTGCAAAAATATATCTAAAATATCACTGTCCTGTAGTTCCTATAGGGCTTGCAGCTCCAAAAAGCCATGTAAAAGAAAAATCTCCTTCTATAAAAGTAGAAGGAAAAATCTTTAAAACAAAAACAGTCCTTTCAGGAAAATATTTTGCGAATATTGGTAAACCACTTTACTTTTCAGCAGATCAAACAGAGGAAGAAATAACAGATATTATAAAAAAACAGATTGAAAATCTTATATCAGATCTTAAAACTAACAAATTCTGGGAGTAAATTTTATCAAATATTTTACTTTACAATCAAAACTTTTTGCCTTATAATTTAGAGTATTTTTTTACAAAATAAAAATGATAAGAGGGAAAAATGTCAAAGGAACTATTTGATAGAACAGAAATAATAGAATCATATTTTGAAGATGAAATAAAAGTTTCCTATCTTAACTATGCATACAGCGTTATAACGGGTAGAGCTATTCCAGACGTTAAAGATGGACTTAAGCCAGTTCAGAGAAGAATACTCTATGCAATGGCTGAAATGAGTCTCTGGCACAACAAACCTACAAAGAAGTCTGCACGTATTATTGGAGACGTGCTTGGTAAATATCACCCACATGGAGATTCTTCTGTTTATATAGCTATGGTGAAAATGGCTCAGGAATTTCATATGCGATACCCTCTTATCATTGGGCAGGGTAACTTTGGTTCTATAGATGATGATCCGCCAGCAGCTATGAGGTATACAGAGGCAAAACTTTCTAAAGTTGCTGAATATATACTTGAAGACCTTGATAAGGAAACAGTGGATTTCAAGGCAAACTATGATGACACATTGACTGAGCCAGTTGTTTTGCCGGGGAAGTTTCCAAATCTTCTTTGCAATGGGACAACAGGTATTGCAGTAGGACTTGCCACAGACATTCCACCTCATAATTTTAAGGAAATAGCTAAAGGTATTTCGGCTTATATTGACAATCCCAATATAACCATAAGAGAGCTTATGAAGTTTATTCCCGGGCCTGATTTTCCTACAAAAGGTATTATAACAAACAAAGAAGAAATTCCGCAAATTTATGAAACGGGTTCTGGGACAATAGAGCTTGCAGGTAGAATCGAGTTTGAAGAAAAATCGAATCATAATTTACTTGTGATTAAAGAAATTCCCTACAGGGTTATAAAATCCAAACTTGTAGAAGAAATAACAAATATCTATCTTGATAATAACAATAAATACGCCCTTGTTTTAAGAGGCATTAAAGAAATCAGAGATGAATCAAGCAAAGAAGGAATAAGGATTGTGCTTGAGTTATTCAAGGATGCTAATGTAGAGGCAATAAAAACTGCACTTTTTGCCCAGACATCTCTTAAAACAAGGATAAAGGTTAATATGACAACTCTTGTGAATAATCACCCAAAGTTGTTATCTCTTAAAGATATTATCGCAAATTACGTAAATCATAGAGAAAATGTAATCATCAGAAGAACAAATTTTGAGCTTGATAGGGCAAAAAAGAGAATTCATATTGTAGAAGGACTTTTAATTGCAATTGATAACCTTGATGAGGTTATTAAGATTATAAGAAACAATGAAACTCAAAAGGCTAAAGAACTTCTTATGCAGAGATTCAGACTTACAGATGTTCAGGCAGAAGCAATTCTTGAAATGAAGTTAAGAAACCTTACCAAACTTGAGACTCAAAAGTTGAAAGAAGAAAAAATAGAACTTGAGAAAAAAATAGCAGATTATACAGATATTTTAAATAGTCCTCAAAGACGAAAAGATATTATAAAAAATGAGCTTTCTGAGATGGAAAAAGAAATAGGAGATGAGAGGCTTACGAGATTTGAAGATATTGATACATCTAAGATTGATACAGAAGACCTGATAGAGAATCTTCCAATGCTACTCAGCATTTCAAGAAAGGGATTTTTGATAAGAGAGGTAGGAGCTAACCTTGTAAAAGTAGGAAACAGAGGCGGAAAAGGCAAAAGAGGGGATGCTACAGATTCAAATAAACTTGAGAAAGATGATTATATATTTGAAACTATTTCTGGTTATCTTAAGGATAAATATCTATTTGTTACAAATTCAGGTAGAATTTACTCTCTCAAAGGTTATGAGATAAAAGGTGATACAGAGGGCAAGATTACTCGATCACATATTAAAAACATTGAAAGACTGAAAGAAATAGAAGAAAGGGGAGAGAGAATAACAGCAGTGCTTGCAGTGAGTGAATTTAACGATGATCATTTTATATTTTTCATAACAAAAAGAGGTAAAGGAACAAGAATTCCACTTTCGCAGTTTGAAAATATAAACAAAAGTGGAATAAATAGTATAAAATTAATCGGTGATGATGAGGTTGTTGGTGCTATAGTAACAGATGGAAGTAAGAAGTTGTTTATTGTAAAAAGAAATTCAAAAGGTTTTAAATTTAGCGAAAATCTTTTTACTCCTCACAACAGAAATGTATCAGGTGAAAAGGCTACATATGTTGGTTCAAAGGAAGAAGAAGTAATAGGAATGGATGTAGCTGATGATGATAAATATGTATTATTTGTTACAAGGGATGGAAGAGGCAAGAAGATTCCTATTTCAGAGTTCAGTGAGCTTTCAAATAGAGGTGGAAAAGGTTATAAACTTGCAGAGCTTGGTAAGAATAGACAGGTAGCCTGTTTTACAAAGTGTGATAATGACGATATTGTTGTAATAACAACAAAAAATGGTAGAAGAGTGTCATTCTCACTCAAAGATGTCCAGAGCAATCTATTGAAACTTATAGATCTTGCTGATGGAGATGAAGTTAGTGCTGTGACAACATTACAAACAGATGAAGAATAGGAGAAATATGAAGAATCACGAGGCTTTTTTATTTGAACTTTATGAGACTGTGTTTGATGACTCAATAGCTATTGAAGACAGAAGGACCTATCTGATAGATAATATATATACACTGCTTGAAAAATCTTTTTTCCCTGTTAAACATTCAAGTGTGAAAAAAGTTATAGAAAATTTGTATGATTTTATAATGAAAGAAAAAGAAAGTGGAAGAATTCTTAATAGTTTCAATCAGGTAGACTTTATAATCAAAGAGTTGAAAATTAACGATATAATTCTTTTTAAGAAAATATACGATTGTTATAATGATTCATCTTTACAAATTTCTCCGAAATTGTATAATAATACAATGAGAATTCTTGAGTTGTTAAAAGAAAAAGGAAAAAAGATTTATCTTATAGCAAACAATTTTTATACATCGGGTGTAATTCTAAGGTTTTTGCTGAAAGAAAATAATATTTATGATTTTTTCAGTGGGTTTTTGTTTGCTGATGAGTATGGTAAAGTCTTTTTTGATAAATTAAGCCTTGATTATTTTAAGAACAAGTATTGTAGCGATTTTTTGTTTATCACGAATTTAAGAAACTGGCATTTTGAAAAAGGACTCGAACTTGAACTTTTATCCCTTACAAAGGGAACAGATGAACTTTATGATTTAATTTTGTCGGAGTAGATATGCTATTTAAGAAGAATTTTTTGCTGAGTAAATACTTTGGGACAATTGTTTACTTTAGACCCTGAATATTATTTTTTTATTTTAAAATTTTAAGGAGATAAAAATATGAAGGAAGAATTATATAAAATCCTTGAAGAGGCAAAAAAGGAAATTACAAGTATTAAAGATAGTGTAGAGCTTGAAAAGTTAAAGGTCAAATTTCTTGGTAAGAAAGGACCTATAAAGGATGTGCTAAGTAAACTTGGCTCTATAAGTGAGGAATTAAGAAAGGAAGTGGGTAGAGTTGCTAATGAAGTAAAAGATGAACTTACCCGACTCATAGAAGATGCAGAAAATAATCTGAAAAAATTACAGAAAGAAAGTGAACTCAAAAAAGGTGTGAGTGATATATCAATTCCATTAAAGAAACCACTAACTGGTTATCCGCACCCTATTTCTCTGGTAGTAGAAAAAATGGTCAATATTTTCAAAAGTATGGGATATAGTGTTGCTGACGGACCGGAGCTTGAAGAGGAATATTATAATTTTGATATGCTTAATATTCCGCCACATCATCCAGCCCGTGATGATCATGATTCCTTTTATGTTATGCCGGGCTTGCTACTGAGAACCCATACATCTCCTGTTCAAATAAGAACCATGAAATGCTTTAAGCCGCCTATAGCCATAGTTGTGCCAGGGAGATGTTATAGAAGAGATGCAACAGATGCAACACATAGCCATACCTTTCATCAGATGGAAGGACTTGTAGTAGATAAAGGTATATCTTTTGCAGATCTTAAGGGCACATTACTTCTCTGGGCAAAAATGATGTTTGGAGAAGAAACACAAATAAGGTTAAGACCTGACTTTTTCCCATTTACTGAGCCATCGGCAGAACTTGCTGTAACCTGTCCAGTATGTAAAGGTAAAAAGTGTAATGTTTGTAAGCATACTGGTTGGGTTGAACTTATGGGATGTGGAATGGTTGATCCTATTGTTCTTGAAAACTGTGGTATTGATTCTGAAGTTTATTCTGGCTTTGCCTTTGGACTTGGTATTGAAAGAGTTGCTATGACAGTATATGGCATAAGTGATATAAGGCAGTTTTTTGAGAATGATTTAAGACTTCTTGAACAATTTGGTAGATAAAAGAGGTAAAATATGAAAATAACATATAATTGGTTAAAAGAATTTGTGAATTTCAAAAATTCACCACAGGATATAGCCACAATACTTACATCAATGGGTCCCGAAGTTGTTTCTATAAAACCCATAGGTATAACACATGAAAATTCTGATAAAATCTTGCTTACAAAAGTTTTAGAGGTTAAGAAACATCCAAATGCAGATAATCTTAAAATAATCACTCTTGAAAGTGGTAAAAAGCAAGTGATTACAAATAGTCAAAATATTTCAAAAGATGACTATGTAATATATGCAAAACCAGATACAATTCTTCCAAATGGTTTTAGTGTTAAAAAGGTAGCTATAAAGTCTGTCGAATCAGATGGCATGCTCCTTGCCAAAGAGCATTTAAACCTTGAAGAAAAGAGTAACGATATATTTATTCTTGGTAAGGATAAAAAAAAGGCTGAATTTCTATTTAACCTTTATTGTGAAGAGGATTATCTACTTGAGATAGAACTTACAGCAAATAGGTCTGATTGTCTTTCTGTTCTTGGTATTGCAAGAGAGTTGTCTGCCGCATTAAATCTTCCTTTAAATATTCCTTTGCCAGTAATAGAAGCAAATCTTGATGAAATACCTGTGGTTGAAGTTATCGATGATGAAAATTGCCCAAGATATTCTGCAAGGATTTTGCGTGATGTAAAGGTTATGGATTCACCAGAGTGGATAAAGAGGAAACTTGAACTTTGTGGTATAAGGGCTATTAACAATATTGTAGATGCTACAAACTATATACTTCTTGAACTCGGACATCCAATGCATGCATTTGATTTAAACCTTCTTGAAGGTGAGAAGATATGTGTGAGAAAGGCATTTAAAAATGAAACTATAACTGCACTTGATGGAGTAAAATATGAACTTTCCAATGAGATGCTTGTAATAGCTGACGATAAAAAACCTGTTGCTATAGCTGGAATAATGGGTGGTGAATACAGTGGTGTAGTTGAAAACACAAAAAATATTCTTCTTGAAAGTGCCTATTTTAATCCTCTTTCTATAAGAAAGACAGCCAAAAAATTGGGTTTAAGAACAGAATCAAGTTATAGGTTTGAGAGAGGGACTGACTGGGAAATAACCACAAAGGCTATAGAAAGAGCAACAGAGATAATAATGCTTACCTGTTCTCCGAAAATATCAAGGATAAGAGATGAGTATAACAATGTATTTAAAGACAGGATTATTAAGGTAAGAGCAGATTTTGTTTCTGAGAAAGTTGGAGTAAGTTTTTCTTTAAAAGATCTTGAGCAATTCTTAAAAAGACTTCATTTTACAGTAGTTTCAAAGGAGAAAGATTTTCTTGAGGTAAAAATACCTTCTTTCAGGGCTGATGTAAGTCGTCAAATCGATATTGTAGAGGAAATTTCAAGACTTTATGGATACAACAATATTCCACAGAATAACTTTAAACCTCCAATAGTTGTTAAAAATCTTGGGTTTAAAAGAGATATTTACTGGATTTTGAGAGATACATTGCTAACTTATGGTTTTACAGAATGTTATAATTATTCATTCTGTGGGGAAGATGATGTGAAGATATTTGGTCTCAATCAAGATGAAATGATAAAGCTTCAAAATCCAATGTCGGCTGATATCTCTTTACTGAGGCCTTATCTTACTTTAAATTTAATAAAGACTCTTGATTATAATATTAAAAGTGTGTATAAAAATGATCTCCGATTGTTTGAATACGGAAGAACATTTAAGAAAAAAAATAAAACAGTGGAGAAGAAAGTTTTTTGTGGGATAATGTATGGTAAAAATTATGACTATTACAATATTTCTGGAGTAGTGGAAGGACTTCTTGATAAAGTTGCAAAGAAAAGAATAGACTATGAAAGAATTGAACTTTCTTTCCTTCACCCTATAAATTCTGCAAAAATAAAATTTGATGGTAAAGATATAGGTTTTGTTGGGGAGATTCATCCTGATGTAAGGGATAAGATGGAAATCAAAGGACCAGTATATGTTTTTGAACTTGAAGTAGAAGATTTGATCGAATATCTTGACAAGAGTTTCAAGGTTCAAAAGTTTTCAAAACTTCCTCCTGTGATGAGAGACTTGTCCATTGTTGTGAACAAAAATATTATTGCAAGATCGATTATGAACGAAATTGCTTTATCGAGTGAACTGATAAAGGATGTAGAATTCAAAGATATATTTGAAAGCTCACAGATAGGACCAGAAAATAAGAGTCTTACATTCTCAATAACATTCTCTCATCCAGAAAGAACACTTACTGATGAGGAAGTTAATAGTATTGTGAACGATGTAGTTAATAAACTTAAACAAAAGTTTAATGCTGAATTGAGATGAAAGTTTATATAAGAGAAAAAGAGATACAAAAAAGAGTGATACAAATTGCAAAGACAATTGAAAAAGAGATTGGAAGTAAAGAGGTTGTCTTTATTTCCAATCTCAAAGGTTCTATAATGTTTTTTAGTGATATTTTAAGAAATATAAATAGCAATAGCATAAAAATTGACTTTATAGCTACAGAAAGTTATACAGGCAAAGAAAGCAGTGGAGAAATTAAAATAGTTAAGGATTTGAGTCTTGATATATACAATAAAGATATATATCTTGTAGAGGATATACTTGATACAGGATTGACTCTCAATACGTTAGTTAATTATATAAAAGAAATACATAAACCATCTTCTATAAAGATTGTTGTTCTTCTTGACAAACCATCGAGAAGAAGAGTAAATTTAAATGTGGACTATACAGGTTTTGTAATTGAGGATAAATTTGTAGTTGGTTATGGAATGGATTATAATGAAAAATATAGAAACCTTCCATACATTGCAGTTTTAGATTAACTTTTTAAGGAGATTTTAAATGGCTAAGAAGCAGAAAGATGATTTTTTGTCTCAAAATGATAATTCTGCGAAGTATATGATAATTTTGTTGATTATAATTTCGGCTACTCTTATGTTTCTTTCTTTTTCAAATAGAAATAAAGAAGCATTGATATCATATAGCAAATTTATTACACATGTCGAGAATGATAGCGTGGTTCAGGTTATAATAGAAGGTCAGACAATAAGGGGTAAATTTAAAGATTCAATAGATGGATTCAAATATTTTAAGACTTTTATACCACTTGATGATAAAGATCTTTTGCCACTTTTGAAACAACATAATGTAGAAGTTATAGGCGAAAAGATAAAGGATAATTTTATCCTTAATGCTATAATAAGCTCTGTTATAATGGTTATAGTTTTGGCGATACTCTGGTTTATATTGTTTAGGGGTGCTCAAGGAGGGGACCCGGGTAAAGCACTATCTTTTGCAAAAACAAAGGCAAGACTTTATAAGGATACAAACAATAAGGTTAAATTCAAGGATGTGGCAGGTTGTGAAGAGGCAAAAGAAGATTTAAAAGAGATTGTAGAATTTTTGAAGAATCCTTCAAAATATACTGCTATTGGTGCGAGAATTCCGAAAGGTGTTTTGCTTGTTGGTTCTCCGGGAACAGGTAAAACTTTACTTGCCAAGGCTGTAGCTGGTGAAGCAGGTGTGCCATTCTTCAGTGTAAGTGGTTCAGAATTTGTGGAAATGTTTGTGGGTGTTGGTGCAGCAAGAGTAAGAGATTTGTTTGAACAGGGAAGGAAAAATGCACCGTGTATAATATTTATAGATGAGCTTGATGCTGTTGGAAGATCCAGAGGCACGGGGCTTGGCGGTTCACACGATGAAAGGGAACAAACCTTAAACCAGATACTTGTAGAGATGGATGGGTTTGATTCTTCGGAGGCATTGATAATAATGGCGGCTACCAATAGACCTGATGTGCTTGATCCAGCTTTGTTAAGACCGGGAAGATTTGATAGACAGGTTGTGGTTGATAAACCAGATGTTAAAGCAAGAGAAGAAATTTTAAAGATACATGTGAAAAAAGTTCCACTTGATGAGAATGTAGATTTAAGCGTTATTGCAAGAGGGACTCCCGGATTTACAGGAGCAGATATAGAAAACCTTGTTAATGAAGCAGCCTTACATGCAGCAAGAGAAAATAAAAAAACTGTTTCAATGGATGATTTTGAGTTTGCAAAAGACAAGGTGATGATGGGGGCAGAAAGAAGAAGTGCAGTCTTAAGTGAAGAAGAAAAACTTATTACTGCCTATCATGAGGCTGGGCATGCTATAGTTGGCCATCTACTACCACTGGTTGATCCAATTCATAAGGTTACGATAATTCCCAGAGGAAGGGCTCTTGGTGTTACAGCGACTTTGCCTCTTGATGAAAAGAGGAATTATTCAAAAGAGACTCTGATGCAAGAACTTGTAGTTTTACTTGCTGGTAGAGCAGCAGAGGAAATAAAGTTTGGTAAAAAGTGGATTTCCACTGGAGCCTCAAATGATATTGAAAGAGCAACAAAAATAGCAAATTCAATGGTTTGTGAGTGGGGAATGAGTGACAAACTTGGGCCTGTAACCTATGGAGAAAAAGAAGGTCCTGTATTCCTTGGCAAAGACCTTGTAACCAAGAAGAATTTCAGTGAGAAAATTCATGAAATTATAGATAATGAGGTTAAAAGTATAGTCACCACTGCTTATGAAACTTCAAAAGAGATTTTAGAGAAGAATATTAAAAAACTTGATGAACTTTCAAATAAACTTCTTGAAAAAGAAGTTTTAAATAATTCAGAAATAGAAGAGATACTTGGTCCATCTGATAAAAAACGATATCCTATTCTTGAAAGTATTGGATATAAAAAGAAGAGAAGCAGGACAAAAAATGAAACCGATTGAGGTTTTTGAAAAAATTAAAAATGAAATTTCAAAGGTTATAGTTGGACAGGAAAAAACATTAAAATTTTTGTTTCTCAATCTGGTTTGCGGTGGACATTCTATAATAGAGGGTGTCCCGGGGCTTGCTAAAACAATGCTTGTAAATTCGTTAGCAAAGACCCTCTCTCTTGAATTTAATAGAATTCAATTTACTCCAGATCTTATGCCATCTGATATTACTGGAACAGAAATAATAGACTTTTCAAAGGAGAAGAAAGAATTCACATTTCTTAAGGGACCTATATTTGCCAATGTCGTACTTGCTGATGAGATTAATAGAACTCCGCCGAAAACTCAATCAGCCCTACTTCAGGCAATGCAAGAAAAGAAAGTAACAATTCTTGGTAAGACTTATGAACTTCCAGAGCCTTTTTTTGTTTTTGCAACACAAAATCCAATAGAATATCAAGGGACTTACCCATTGCCAGAAGCTCAACTTGATAGATTTTTATTTAAGATTGATATAACTTATCCGTCTAAAGAAGAGGAAAAAAATATTTTATCAGTTGACTCAAGAGATATTGAACAACTTGAAGAAGTAGTCAGTAAAAAAGATTTGATTAAATTGCAGACAAAGGTTAAAGATGTGTATGTAGCGGATAAAATAAAGGATTACATAGTTGAAATAACGAGAAGTTCGAGACCTGTTGACACAACATATTCTTTTGTAAAAGAATATGTGAACTGGGGTGCTGGACCGAGAGCTTCACAAATGCTTTTTGTTGCTGCAAGAGCAAATGCATTAATTAATGATAAAGATTTTGTCGATAAAATTGATATAGATGAGGTTATCTTGCCTGTTTTAAAACATAGAATATTTTTGAATTATAGGGCAAGTTCTGAAAACATAAAAGTAGAGGACATCATACTTGAAATAAAAAAAGAGGTTGAGAAAAAGATATGAGATTTTATTTAAAAATTATTTTCTTTGTTGCTATTCTTCTGCTAACTTCAACGAGCTTGTGGAAGGATGGAAATATTTTTTATAAACAAAAATTAAAAGAAGGAGATATTATCACGGTAAGATTTTCTGATAAGGCTATAATGAAATATAGAATAGAGAACAAAAATACTGCATATTTAACAAAAAAGGGGACAAAAGGTAGTGGTAGTCTATTCAGTTTTTTCCCTGATATTGAAGCAAAAGAAAATGATACAACAAAAAATTCACAAAACTGGACAGTAAATAATGAGAATAATTTTTCAATGAAAGCAAAAGTTGTAAGCATAAATGAAGATTATGGCATTCTTGAGGGAAATAATTCTATAGTTATAGATGGTGAGAAATATGGATTTAAGTTGAGCGGTGAGTTTTTGGTTTCAGAAATCGAACCAGATAACTCTATATTTTCTACTGAAATCTATAATCTCAACTTTGAGCTTTCAAGAGAAAATTTGAAAAAGAGTGACATACTTGGAGAGGGCGATATAGTTTTTCAGACAAATTATAACGAAATAATAACCAACAGGGTATTTGATCCAACAAATAATACAACAAATGTTGTTATTAGCACAAATATGTCTTCTTTTGAAATAAAATTAAAAGGAATTTCAGAAGACAAAAAAAGAGAAATAATTATTAACTATGTGAATTCAATTTTAACACACCTATTTAAGTAAGGAAAAACTATGCTTGAAAAAATCAATTATCCACAGGATTTAAAGAAACTTAATCTTAAGGATTTAAATTTACTTGCAGAAGATATTAGAGAATTTTTGATAGACAAAGTGACAAAAACAGGTGGTCATTTATCTCCAAATCTTGGTATTGTTGAACTCACAATTGCACTTCACTATTGTTTTGATGGGCTTAAGGATAGTATTATATGGGATGTTGGCCATCAGGCTTATGTTCATAAGATACTTACGGGTAGAAAGGATAGGTTTGATAGTTTAAGGCAGGCTAATGGTCTTTCTGGTTATCCTAATCCTCTTGAAAGCGAGTATGATGTTTTTCATGCGGGACACAGCTCTACTTCAATTTCTCTTGCCACGGGCCTTGCAAAAGCTAAAGTTTTAGCTGGTGATGATAGTTATACTATTGCAGTAATTGGAGATGGTGCTTTTACAGGTGGGCTGGTTTATGAGGCTATAAATACTATCGCACATGAAAATCTGCCTGTAATAATAATATTGAATGATAACGGGATGTCAATTTCACAGAATGTTGGAGGAATATCAAAATATCTCTATAAACTTCAGGAAATAAAATCTTATTTACATTTAAAATGGGCTTTTGAGAGAATTTTAAGGAAAAAACTCTCAAAATTTGGTGATGGACTTGTAAAGTTTCTCTATAGAATAAAAGAATCAGTTAAAATGTTATCGATAAAACGAAATTTTTTTGAAGATCTTGGTATTGCATATGTTGGGCCTATGGATGGTCATAATATTAAGGTTTTAATAAATACATTTGAAGAAGTGAAACAAACAAAGAAACCAATTCTTATTCATGTTATTACCAAAAAAGGAAAAGGTTATACCCCCTCTGAAGAAAATCCCGGGAAATATCATGGAATAAGTGGAGTGGCTTTAAATGGTGATTCAAGCATACCTTTGAAGGCGGAAGGACCATCTTACTCTGAAATTTTTGGTAAAAAGTTGTGTGAACTTGCAAAAAATGATGATAAAATCTTTGCAATTACAGCAGCAATGAAGTCTGGGACAGGTTTAACAGAATTTGCAAACCTTTTCCCGGAGCGTTTTAGTGATGTTGGAATTACTGAGGATCATGCAGTTTTGTATGCTTGTGGACTCCAGAAGAAAGGCTTTAAACCTGTAGTGGCGATTTATTCTACATTTCTCCAGAGGGCTTATGATGAGTTAATTCATGATGTTGGAATTGGAAAGTATAAAATTTTATTCTGCATTGATAGAGGCGGGCTTGTTCTTGATGATGGAGAGACTCATCAGGGTATATTTGATATTTCGTATTTGAGAGGCATACCGAATTTTAAAGTTTTATTACCTGCCACCAAAACTGAACTTGAAATGATGATGGAGTTTGCATTGAAAAATCTTAATGGGCCTATAGCAATAAGGTATCCAAAGGATGTCGCTATTGATTTAGCTGAATATAATCCTCTTGATTATCCTATTGAAATCGGGAAAGGTGTAATGGTAAAGGAAGGAAAAGATTTGATAATTATATCTACGGGGGCACTTTTGAAAGAGGCTTTGAAAGCATCTGAATTACTTAAAGGGAAAATAGATGTTGGAGTTTATAATTTAAGATTTGCAAAACCTCTGGAAGATAAAATTTTATCTTTATTTGATAAAAAACCGATACTTATTATAGAAGAAGGTATAGAAAATGGAGGTATTGCGTCTTATCTTGAAAATAGGCTTCTTTCTTTAAATCCATCAAGAAAGGTTGAGAAAATAACCTTAAAAGACGAATTTCCTCCAATAGGTAAAAGAGAAGACTTGTTAAATCTATATAGCTTGACAGGAGAAAAAATTAAAAGTAAAATAGAATGTATGTTTTTTTAATTTAAGGATTTGTATTAATGCCTAAGAAAACAAAGACGGAAATAGCCAAAGAAATCAAAAACTCTCTTCATACCTGTCCTGAAGATTTTGTCATAGCATATCATAAGAAAGATAGAGCTTTAAAAATTGTCAAAGAAATGAGCGAATTTTTAAGAATACTTGACATAAGAGAAAGCGATATATTAAAAACAATGATTGTGAGATTTGCTATAGAAAGTGTTGAGGCTTCTGCTGGATCTCTCATTGTATATGATAATGAGAAAAATTTACTCACCTATCAAAATACATTTGTTTACGATTCTAACAATAAAATTATTCTTGATACTTCTATTTTTGAATCATATAGTGAATTGCTTGATGTGCAGATATTTATTGGAGAAGGACTTTCTGGGGATGCTTATCTTAAAGGTATACCGATAATAGTTGAAGACTTGAGTAGTAGTATTTATTCAATTCCACCTCTTGCAAAGATTATGAAACTTGATGTTAATTCTGCAATAGCAGTTCCACTCAAGGTAGACAATGAAATACCAGCTGTGCTTGAAATAGTAAAATCTAAAGATAAAGAACCTCTTACTAAAGATGATCTTGAAACTATTATGATAATAGCAAATTTTGCCTCTGCAACACTTGAAAATGCAAGGCTTTTCTTATGGGCTATTCATGATAGCTTAACGGGTCTATATAACAACCATTATTTTTATAAAGAATTTGAAGATGAGATTGAAAAGAGCAAGAGATACAACAGAGTCTTTTCACTTGTTATGTTTGACATTGATGATTTTAAGCAAATTAATGATAGATTTGGTCATATAGCTGGAGATAGAGCTTTAAAGCATTTGTCTGATTGTATTAAGAAAACTATAAGAAAGGATGTTGATATAGCTGCAAGATATGGTGGAGATGAATTTGTAATAATTTTTCCAAACACTTCGGCAGAAAATGCTTATAAGGTATCAATGAGGCTTCTTGAAACAGTTCGAAACACTCCAGTGAATAATGGGGACAACCATTTTAATATAACTTTGAGTATGGGTATTTCAGAGTTTCCAAAGGATGGAGATGAGACATATTTCTTATTTAACCATGCTGATGAAGCTCTTTACGAATCAAAGAGAAAAGGTAAAAATAGAATTACTATTTATAATCAGATGGAAAAATGAGCATCTTTCTTTCAATTGGTACAAATGAAGGCGATAGAAAAATCAATATAAGAAAAGCCCTCTGCGAATTAAAAAATTATTGTGAAATTATAAATATATCAAGATTCTACAGGACAAAACCCTACGGTTATATCAATCAAAAGAATTTTATCAATTTTGTGATTGAAATAAAGACTTCTTACTCTCCTTTTGAATTTATTAAAAAATGTCAGTTAATAGAAAATAAACTTGGTAGAAAGAGAGTTATAAAATGGGGACCAAGAACCATAGATATAGATATTCTATTCTGGGAAAATGAAGTAATTAATACAGAAGATTTAAAAATTCCTCATTACGATCTTCATAATAGAGAATTTGTATTAAAACCGATGCTTGATATCGCTCCAGAGTATGTTCATCCAGTTTTGAAAAAAACTATGAGAGAAATTTATCTTGATTTGAAAGTAAAATAATTTTTTAAAATTTAACATAAAAAAATTGACAATTTTAAAAAATAAATCAAAATATAAACATATTGAAAAAGGAGGCAGATTTTTATGAAAATAGGGGAGGTTCTGGTTAAACTTGGCTACATAAACAAAAATCAACTTGAGGCTATAATAATTGAGCAGGAAGAAGCAAGAAAGACTTCTGAATATCCAGAACCACTTGGGTCATTTATGATAAGAAAAGGAATTATTACAGAAGAGCAGCTTGATAATGCCTTAAGTGAGTATTTTAAAGCTCTTGCAAATGATGAAACAGAACCATCTTATGTTAGAGAAACAGCGAAAGTTGCTATAAAAGCTCTTGAAAGAAGAGCAAGTGAAGGAAAACTATCACAGGAAACAAAATTAACTATTCTTAGAAGAATACAGGATTATGAAGAAAAGATAGCCTTTTATGAAAAATCAATAAAAAATTTAAAGACCCTTGAGCAGAAAAAAATTGTGAAAGAAACTATTGAAAGAGAAGAAAAAGAAATTAAAAAAATGCTTGAAAAGATCGATAGTTTAAAAGGGGATCTTGAGAAATTTTCGTAGAGGCTTAAAAAATGAAAAAGTATTTTATTTTTTTATTTCTTGTCTATGGGATTTTATATCCAGTAAAGAAAGAATTTTCATACTATGGAATTAAACTTGGGCTTACAATGGAAGAAACTATGGATGTAATTGAGAAAAATGGGATTTTGAAAATTGATGAATCAAGATTTTTTGGTAAGATTAATGATCCTGTTCCTTTTATTTTAAAGGCTACATATAGGCCATTTATAAATCAACTTTATGTTCAATTTTATAGTAATGTTGCTTATGGAATAACCATTCAATTTAATAGTTCATATTTTGACTTTTTTACTCTTTCTGAAAGACTTGAGGATGTTTATGGAGTGCCTACTAAAAAAACATCAAAATTTGTTGAATGGAGGACACTTTCAAACTTTCAGAATATTGCTGGTGTGAATTCTGATATTATATTGAGACTTGAATATCCTTCTACTGTTAAGGTTTTTGATAATATTATCCTTCTTAAACTTAATTCAGAAGTGAGCCAGAAGATTATTCTTACTACCAACCAGACTTTTATTAACTCAAACAGAAATGTTTTGCTTAACGAGTTTTAGTTTTTCTCATTAAGACTGATAATGCATGTGCTTCAAGTTCTTCTGAATATGCGAGCTTCCCTACAATATCGGCATTTTTATTTATATAGTCTTCATTGACAGAAAGGAAGCTACTTTTTTTGACAAAGTCATATACACCAAGAGGAGAAGAAAATAAGGCTGTTCCGTTTGTAGGAATAACGTGGTTTGGACCAGCAAAATAATCTCCTAAAGCTACAGGAGTATAATTCCCAATGAAGATTGCACCTGCATTTTTTATCTTCTCTAAAATTTCAAATTTATCAAGAGAAATCATAACCTCAACGTGTTCTGGAGCTATCAAGTTTATTACTTCAAAACCTTCTTCATAATTTTTTACTTTGATAGCATAAGAATAGTCTTTTAACGAATTTTCTATTAACTCTTTTCTTTTGAGATTTTTAACTATCTTTTCGAGGGCTTTTTCAACTTCTTTTATAAATTCCATCGATGTGGAAATAAGAATGACTGTATTATCCCCCGTGTGTTCAGCTTGTGCACATAGATCTATTGCGACCCATTGGGGATTAGCAGTTTCATCTACAAATGTTACAACTTCACTTGGACCTGCTATAGAATCTATCCCAACAATTCCTGAAAGCAGCTTTTTGGCTGTGGCAACATAAATATTTCCCGGGCCAACAACTTTGGCAACTTTGGGAAGTGTTTCAGTTCCATAAGCAAAACCAGCTATTGCATGAGCCCCACCGAGCTTATAAATTTTATCCACACCAAGTTTTTTTGCAATTGCTATTGCAAGAGGATTTTTTATTCCACCGTTTTCAGATGGGGGTGTTGTCATTATTATTTCTTCAACTTCTGCCACTTTTGCAGGGACTATATTCATTATAGCAGTTGAAGGATAAAATGCCTTTCCACCGGGAACATAAGCTAATACTTTTGAAAGAGGTGAAATTTTTAAACCGAGAGTAGCTCCTTTATTGTAGTAAAAAAAACTCTCTTGCTTTTGTTTTTTATGGAATTCTTTTATATTCTCAGCCGCTTTGAGAAAAAATTCTAAAATTTCTTTTTGGGATTTTTCCGTTTCTTTTACTGCTTTTTCTATTTCATCTTCTGTTGCAAGAAAGTTAAACTTTTTAACTTTTACTCCATCAAACTGTTGTGAATAGCGAATTAAAGCCTCATCTCCATTTTTTCTTACATCATCTATAATTTTCTGTGTTGTATTTATTATATCTGTATTTGTGTTTTCTTGTTTTTTGTTTAAAGTTTTAAACTCTTCAAAACTTACTATCCTCACCTTTTTTCTCCTTTTTATATTATAAATCAAAAGTTTTTTATTAGCAAAAAATGAGAAGTAGTGATAGTATGATAAAGTAAATGATTGCCAGATATGGTTGATTTTGTTATAAAGTTAAGTTATCTTAAAATTTTAAGTTAAAGTAATATGTTTTCTTGACATTTAAAGGAAGCAATTTATAATTAATTGCAAAGGTGTAAATTAAAATGAAAAGGATTGCAATAATATTTTTATTTTTATTTACTATAGTTGTTTATTCTCAGACTGGAACAAATGTTGCAATACTTGGCTTTATAAATAAAGGTGAAAAGAATAATAACTACTACAATTATATGATTTCAGAATCGTTGTCAAGTTTTTTGTCCAAGTTTAATGGGTTGAAGGTCTTGCCTTACTCTGAAGTAAGAAAAGTTGTTAGTAATGAATTGCTTTTAGAGAGAAGTGAACTTGATGTAGATAAAGCACTTGATATAGGAATTAAGCTTGGAGCAAATCAAATACTTATTGGTGACTATGTTGTAAACAGGAAAGAAAAGAAAATCAACATTAATATTTATATTTATGATGTTGGCACTGGTTCTTTGAAGCTAAAACGTTCTTATACAGGCGAGACAGATATGGATTTTTTTGATACTGTGGATAAAATAATTTCAATAGTAGGTTCATTCCTTTTATCCAGACCTGTATTTTTGGGTAAACTTATAGTTGAAACCGATGCTTTGGGTGAATATTTACTTTACATAAATGATAGTTTTCAAAAGAAGATAACCAAGAAGGAGAGATTTTCTGATATTGTACTTGCTGAAGAGAATTTTGTACTTTCTTTAAAGAAGTCAAAGACAATGGAAGAAGTTTATAGGGGAGAGATATTTGTAAAAAATGGCGAGACATTTTATTTTAAGTATATTCCATCAGGTAAATTAAAGATTTCTGGAAAAGGCTTTAAGGGTGCGAGTATATATACTAATGAAGCTCTGTATGGTAATCTTTCCGATAGTGGAGAAGTTATAATAAGCAACATATCGGTAGGAATGGAGTATAGTGTTTATCTCAAGAAGGGTAATATTTTGTCTGAAAAGAAGAAAATAAAGATAGAAGAAGGAAAGTTATCAGAACTTAACTTTACAATGGACAGTTCAAGGGAAGCAAAGATTTCATTAGAAAAGGGGGCGTCATCAATAACTGTATGGAACATAACAGGTTATACTATGGTTGGGCTTGGTATTGTTGGGATGGGTTTTGGGTATTATTTCAATCTTGAGGCAAAAAGATATTATGATCTTTGCTTACAGAGATATGATGTATATATGAATGCTACATCTGATTTTGATTCAAGATGGAAGGATTTTGAAGACGCATTAAATGGACTTGAAACTATGGTTCTTGCAAGAAATATAAGCTACATAAGTGGTGGGATTATGCTTGGAGTCGGTTTAATCCTTTCATTTTTGCCAGAATGGGATAAGAAAGATAATTTAAGTTTTGAAGTTTTACCCAATTATATAGGGTTTTCCTATAGATATTAGGGAGTATAGAATGTATCGAATTATTTTATTTATTTTTATTTGTCTTTTTTCAGTATATAGTTGTGATAATTTTGATATTGAGAAATTTAAGAAAGAACATCCAAGAAGTAATCCTCTTGATCCCAATGCAAATTCGTCCAGTCTGAGTCCAGTAGTTTTTGTTAGTGTAGCCTGTGGTGGAAATCACACTCTTGCGATAAAGAGTGATGGTACACTCTGGGCTACAGGACGGAATGATTATGGTCAGCTCGGCATAGGGAATAATAATAACACAAATAATTTTGTACTGGTAATGAGCAATGTCAAATATGTAGCCTGTGGTGGAGATCACACTCTTATAATTAGTAATGATGATACATTGTGGGCTACTGGAAGAAATGTCGATGGTCAGTTTGGTATCGGTAATACAGATAGCACAAACCAATTTGTGAAGGTCACAAATAATATCAAATCTGTGGTCTGTGGTGCATTTTACACTCTTGCGGTGACTTATGGTGGTGAATTATTGACAACTGGAAATAATTTTTATGGTCAGTTTGGAATAGGTAATATTAATTCCACAAATAAATTCGTAATGGTAAGGACTGGTGTCAAATATGTAGCCTGTGGAAATTATCACACTTTGATAATAGACGATGGTGGCTCACTCTTGGCCACGGGATATAATAATAATGGTCAGCTTGGAACGTGGGATAATAATAACAGGAACCAGTTTGTACAGGTACTGAGTGATGTAAAGTATGTAGCCTGTGGTAGCTTTCATACTCTTGCGATAAAGAGTGATAGTACACTCTGGGCTACAGGTAATAACAATAATGGCCAGCTCGGTACTGGAGATAATAATAACACAAATAAATTTTTACAGGTGTGGTAGGGAAGTAAGTCAGTAAAAATTTATTTTAAAATATAAAATTTGAAGTTTTTTCTTGAAAAAGTTATTTGACTATTGAGGTGAAATGATAAATAATTAACATAAAATTTGACAAATATACAGTGTGATATTATTATTTTTTTGTCTATTTTATAGAATTACTTGTGAAGAAACTTACAGGTAATAATTAAAGCAGTGTTTATCTCCTTCCAGAGTTTTATTCCTGCTGCTAAACTTTCCTTTTTAAGCACCTTTTGATTGTATATTAGGGGACTTAAAATTCTGAAAAAGTTAAAAAATTTTCCATATTTAGTAATGTTTGCCTACCCAAGAAAACTTTTAATTATACAACTATTAAGGAGGATGTTTAAAATGAAAAGAATTTTTATTTTCTTAAGCATTTTTCTGATATTTGTTTCAGGTTGTCAATCAAAACCATCGTCAAGTAATAACAGTTCATCAACTGCTGTTAACAATGTTATAATTGCTGACCATACAGTTGTTGATAAGTATGACACCATACCTCAGTACTGGATAGATCAGGTAAAAAAAATGTTTGTGAATATTCCAGGCGAATCTCATTCTAGTGGTTACAGGATAGGATGTGATTTGTTAGAACTTCTTGACAATCGTTTCCAGGTTAATAGAACTGAAAGTGGTGCTCCTGAAGCCTATACAGAAGCTCACCTTCGTATAAGCAGAGCTGTAAGAAATTAGAGTAGTAGCTGGAACTATGGAACAGGTGAAGATGTATGGTATACATGGTATGCGTGGGATAAATCCGCACAAAACTATCCGACAGGTAATGCTAATATGATAAAAAACCACATGGCCTATTGTAACAGCAATAACCTAAAAATAGCAGCTATCGGTTTTGGCTGGTGCTGGGATATGACCTGGCAAAATAGTCCAGGTGGTGGCACTGATCCTGTTTATAATGTTAGATGGGCTGGATCATCGGAAGGAGGACCTGATGGAAGCAGTATATGGGGACTTGATGCGGAAGATTATGCCCTTACAAGTAATCATGTCTGTATGGATACCTATTTAAATGCAACAATGGAATATATTAATTTTTGTCTATCAAATGGATATTCAACAAAAGTCTTTTTTACCACAGGTCCCGTGGATGGTGGTGGAAATACAGGAGAAAATGGCTATCAAAGAGCTTTGAAACATGAATACATAAGAAACTACGTAAAATCTCACTCAAATCTCATTCTATTTGACTATGCTGATATTTTATGCTGGAATAATTCTTCCGAGGAAGCCACAACCACATGGAATGGTCACACATATCAAGTAATTCATCCAGATAATATGAGAGACTATGTGAATGAAACAAATGGAGACTTCACTACAACCACAGATCACACTGAGGATGGAGATCATATTGGAGAAGTTGGAACTCTTCGCCTTGCAAAGGCATTGTGGTGGATGCTTGCAAGAATAGCCGGCTGGGATGGAAATCCATAAGATTTATTATTTTGAAAACATAATTAGATGAGAATTTGATTTATAATTCTTTTAATAATATATAATTATTTGAAAAATAAAACTTTATTGGTTATTCTCTCTATACACAAAACTTGCAAATATTCCTGTTAAGATGCCAGTGGCGATACTTATCAGGCAAAAAATGGATATTATAAATACATTACTGTTTGTAAATCCGAATATAAGTATTATCAATAGTCCCTGACCTACTATATGAAAGAATGATCCTATAACAGAAATTCCAATCAAAGTTGCTTTCTTTATAAACATTTTAGCAATAATAGAAAAAATAATAGAAAAAACACCGCCACTCAAACTTAACAAAAATGCCAAACTGAAAATTGTTCCTGAAAAAATAGAAGAAATAAAAACTCTTGCAAGCATTACTGAAATTGCTATTTTAAATCTATTTTCGTTTATGAGTATTAAGGTAACTATATTTGCGAGTCCTATTTTTACGATGAAAGGTTTTGTTATTATTGTGTCTATAAGCGAAAGTAGTGAAGAGATTGCTATAAGAAAGGCTAATAGAATATTTTTTTGTTCTGGAGATAATTTTTCATAATTTTTTATATCATTCAGTAATTCCATCTATTTCACCCTTATATTCACCTGTTATTTTGATCATTATCATATTTGGTGGACAAACAATAGAATCATTTAAGTGTGATATTTTAAATCTCTGACATATCTTTTTTGGACAATGAGTTTCTATAACAGAGACCTCTCCATTTTTGATCTGTATAATGTATTCACCACATTTTCCATTTAATTTTAATGTTCTATCCTGCTTGAGTGAATAAGAATATTCTCCTTCTGGCGAATATATGATTAAATAATTTCCTTCTTTTTGGTTGCTTCCATAAAAAATTCCAGTGATTGAAAATAGTGTAAGAATGAGTATTATAATTATGTCGATAATATTGAATCTTTTCACATCACTCCTCAAGGATTGAAGTGTCAAGATATTTTATCTCAGCTTTATCTATCAATTCTTGAATAATGTTTTGCTTTGTTTCTTTTACTGCCTCTGTTATGAGGTATTCTGCTAAATCTTTTTTTATTTCTGAATATTCGGGTCTTTTCCCAATTTTTATATCTATTATTTTGTAGATAAATATTCCTATATCAGATCTTATCAAGATGTTTTTTTGATCTGGATTTTCGTTGAATTCTTCTATAACTTCATGAGGAAGTTTGTATTCTGGAATTTCATTGTGATAAAAATAATCTATGTTCTCTTCTTTCAATTTTTTTTCAATTTCTTCACCTGAGGTTAAATTTTTTATCTCATCAAGGAGTAGGTCTGCTTTTGCTTCATTTTCTGTATATATTTCGTAAAGTGTTAATAAATCTGGCTCTTTTATGAAATCTTTATTTAATTCATAGAAATTTTTTAATTCTTCCTCTGTGAAAGAAATGTTGTTTATTCCATATTCGTCAAAAAATTTGTTTATTATTTCTTCATTTTTTATTTCCTCAAAAAGTTCTGTTTCATTTAAGCCTATTTTCTTTAAATCTTCAGTCAATTCTTCTTCATCAACAGATGATTTTATCTCTTCAAGTTTGTCTAAGACTTTTTTGTCATCTATGTGGATGTTCTTTTTTTCAGCCTCTTGAATGATTAATATTCTTTCTATAAGCGTCTGTAAAGCCTCAGTTTTGATGAATTTTTTATTTTCTTTTGTTAATTCAAAATTCTCATCTTCCTGAAATTCAAACAGAATACGTTTGAAAAACTTTTCAAATTTTTCAACAGGGATTGCCTCTCCATTAACAATAGCAATGTTGCTCATTCTTTCCTCCATTTTATCTCAAAATTATAATATTTATTTCAGAAAAGTGCAAAAATCTATTGACAAAATAAAAATAAAATGCTAAAATATAACATACTATTTTAGTATGAATAGTATGTTTTAAAGGAGATGACTATGAAATTGACAACAAAGACAAGATATGGTTTAAGACTTCTTCTTGGATTTGCTTTAAGATACAACAGAGGTTATGTTCAATTGAATGAAGTTGCTAAGGCAGAAGGTGTAACGGAAAAGTATGCCGAACAGATAGTAAGAATTTTAAAGATAGGCGGGCTTCTTACTTCTCAAAGAGGTGTTCAGGGTGGTTATATTCTTTCCTATCCTCCCGAAAAGATTACAGTATTTCAGGTTGTAGAGACTCTTGAAGGGAAATTTTCTATTATTGATTGTGTTGATTCAAAGAATTGCAAAAAGATTTCTTCCTGTGTTGTAAGAAAAGTCTGGTCAAAACTCACAGATGAAATGATAAAGACACTTAAGTCAATAACTTTAGCAGATCTTGTAGAAGATTACAAAAAAGAAAATTCTACAAATATAGTTTACGAAATTTAAAAAAGGGGAATAAAATGAAAGTAGCAAATTCGATAACAGAGCTTATTGGAAATACACCGATTGTGAGGCTTAATAAGATTTCTGAAGGACTTAATGCTGAAATATTACTTAAATGTGAATTTTTCAATCCTCTTTCGAGTATAAAGGATAGAATTGGACTTGCAATGATAGAGGCGGCTGAAAGGGAAGGCAAGATTAAAGAAGATACAATTATCATTGAACCAACAAGTGGCAACACAGGTATAGCCCTTGCATTTGTTTGTGCTGCAAAGGGTTATAAACTTATTCTCACCATGCCTGAAACGATGAGTATAGAGAGGAGAAAGCTACTCAAAATATTTGGAGCAGAGCTTGTTTTAACTCCAGGTTCAGAAGGAATGACAGGTGCAGTTAAAAAGGCAGAAGAGCTTGCAAAAGAGATTCCGGGTGCTATAATATTACAGCAGTTTGAAAATCCTGCTAATCCGGAGATACATAGAAGAACAACGGCTGAAGAGATATGGAGAGATACAAATGGTAAAGTAGATATTCTTGTGGCTGGAATAGGGACGGGAGGCTCATTTACAGGTATAAGTGAGGTTATGAAAGCTAAAAATCCGAATTTCAAATCAATAGCTGTTGAACCAGTTGATTCCCCAGTTTTATCGGGTGGTAAAGCTGGTCCACATAAAATTCAGGGCATTGGTGCAGGATTTGTTCCAAAGGTTTTAAATAGAGATTTGATAGATGAGATTATTCAGGTGAAACATGAGGATGCTGGTGAAATGGCACGACTACTTGCGAAGAAAGAAGGCATTCTTGTTGGTATTTCTTCAGGGGCAAATTTATGGGCGGCTATAGAAGTTGCTAAAAGAGAAGAAAACAAGGGAAAGACGATTCTTACTATAGCCACTGATACTGGTGAAAGATATCTTTCAACCTGGTTGTTTGAATAAAGTGGAGGTAAAAGATGAGTGAATTTAAAGGTTTTGATACGCTAGCTATTCATGCAGGTTTAAAACTTGATGAAAGTTTGTCGAGGGCTACTCCAGTTTACAGGACAAGTTCGTATGTTTTTAAGTCAACTGAACATGCGGCTAATCTTTTTGCTTTTAAAGAGATGGGAAATATCTACACAAGATTTATGAATCCAACTCAGGAAGTCCTTGAGAATAGAATGGCAGCTTTAGAAGGTGGGGAAGCGGCTCTGGCTTTGTCTTCAGGAACGTCTGCAATATTCTATACAATTATAAATATAATGAAAGAGGGTGACGAATTTGTCTCTGCAAATAACCTTTATGGTGGAACATTTACGATGTTTAATGATATTTTGCCACAATTTGGTATAAAGGCAAAATTTGTAGATCCAAAGGATCCAGAGAATTTCAAAAAGGCTATAAATTCAAAAACGAAGGCTATTTTTATTGAAACTATTGGCAATCCATCTCTTGATGTTTCTGATATAGAGGAAATAGCTAAGATAGCTCACGAGAATGAAATTCCACTTATTGTTGATTCGACTTTTACGACACCATATTTGTTGAGACCGATAGAGTATGGTGCTGATATAGTGGTTCATTCACTTACAAAATGGATTGGTGGTCATGGGACTGCGATTGGTGGAATTGTCATTGATTCTGGTAAGTTTAACTGGCGAAACAAAAAATTTCCTCTTTATACAGAACCAGAACCGAGTTATCACAATATGAGATTTGCATATGATCTTGGAGATATGAACAAAATTGCTTTTATTATGAGAATGAGACTTGTGCCTTTGAGAAATCTTGGAGCTTGTATTTCACCAGATAATGCATGGATATTTTTGCAGGGGATTGAAACTTTGTCTCTCAGGATGGAGAGGCATTCTTATAATGCTTTAAAGGTTGCCGAATTTTTAGAGAAGCATCCAAAAGTAAGCTGGGTAAGATATCCCGGCCTTAAGAGTGATAGGTCTTATAAAGTTGCCTCAAAGTATTTGAAAAAAGGCTTTGGGGGTATGGTTGTCTTTGGAATAAAGGGAGGAAAAGAAGCAGGGCAGAAATTTATTGAGGCTTTGAAATTATTTTCTCATCTTGCTAATGTTGGAGATGCAAAAAGTCTTGCCATACACCCGGCTACAACGACACATTCTCAGCTTTCTCCTGAGGATCAGCTTGCTGGGGGAATAACTCCCGAGTTAATAAGGCTTTCGATAGGTATAGAATACATAGATGATATAATTAATGATCTTTCACAGGCACTTGATAAAAGTAGTTAGGCTCTTTATGAGGTTGACTTATGAAGGCGAAAATAAATGGCGAATTTTTTGAATTTTCAAAGCCAATTAATCTATTGGATTTTGTTGAAAAGGAGAAAAAGTTAAATTCATCTGCTATAGTGGTTGAATACAACAGAAAGGTTTTAAAAAAGGAAGAGTGGAAAAATACTTTTATAAATGATGGAGATGAAATAGAGATTGTGCATTTCGTTGGTGGGGGATAAATGAGAATTGGCGTTGCGGGAGTTGGTGGAATAGGCAGTAATGTCATCTTACATCTTGTGAGGTCTGGCATTAAGAATTTTAAAATAGTTGATTTTGACATTGTTCAACCCTCTAACCTTAACAGACAATTTTATTTTTCTGATCAAATCGGGATGCCAAAGGTAGTTGCTCTTCAAGAGAATCTCAGGAGAATATTTTCTGATATTGATATTATTTCAGAAAATAAAAAGATTTCAGAGGGTAATATTGAAGAAACTTTTGAAGACTGTGAGATAGTTGTTGAAGGGTTTGATAATGAAGTTGATAAAAGCATGCTTATAACTAAACTTTTTAACAAGAAAAAGCTAATAGTTTCTGCAAATGGAGTTGCTGGAATTGATACAGAAGAAGTTTTTGTCAAAAATATTGGGGAAAGCATATTTATTGTAGGGGATTTTAAGAGTGATATTAAAAGTTCAAAATTATATTCTCATAAAGTGAATCTTATCGCATCAATAATGGCTGAAATTGTCCTTAAAAAATTAGAAAATAATTAACTTCTATGTTAAAATTTAGATAGGAGGCTTGAATGAAAAATATTTTAATTCTTTTAATAATATTTTTTGCGACATTTTCCTATGCACAGGAAGAATCAAAAGGTAAAATTGTTCTTCCAGATGCTCCAATAGTGATTGAAGACGAAAGTAAGGAAAATATTGAAAACAGAGAAAAGAAGCCAGAAATAAAACAGAGAAATATCGATGTTGAAGAACTTTCAAAGATTCAAATGAGCAAGAAATTCAAAGAAGAAATACAGGAAAAGAAAGACAATGAATTCTCCATTTCTTCAATTCAATTTTCTTATGGAATGTATGAAAATTTCCTTGTCAATATGGAAACAGCAAGAAAAATGACAAATTTCAGTTATTTCGTGTCTTTTTTAAGAAATACGAGGGGTAGTGTTGGAATTGACACAAATATTTATTATAATACAGAAAGAGCGATTGACGATCTTTATCTTAATATGGAGTATAATTTCACGAAAGAATTTATGGTTTCTCTTGATGCTGGGTATTATAACAGAACGATTGGATTGTTTACAAATAATCTTATAATTAACGAGAATAAGTTTTATATACCTCTGAAATTGAAAGGTATCTATAGTGGGGAGGATTTTTTAACGGTAAGCGGAACACTGAATGGAGAGTTTTTTGATCTTAAGCATAAAAGGGCAACTGATTATAACAGGACAAATATTTATGAATTTTCTGGAGAACTTGAGGTTGAAAAAACGTGGGGTAAAGATAATTTTTTAAATGGGCAATTGATTTATGATTTATGTTACGATTATGAGGCGGAACATACTGGTGGGCTTGTTATAATAGATAGATTACCACTACTTGCCTATCTTTCTTTGCAGTTTGGGGCTGGAATATTCTTTTATAGTCATAAAGGCTTTTTCTGGTTTCCAGAATTAATAGTTTTTTACAAAATAATGGAAGGTTTAAATTTTAAGACGGGAATAACGGGAAGTGTTGACGTTAAAAAGTCAGAAATTTTACTTAATCAGAATGAGATACAATACAGCAAGTTCTCTCCAAATGAGAAATGGAGCTATCTTGTTGGTATATATTATAGGCCTATAGAAACCATTGTAATAGGTTTTGATGGAACTTATGATTATTATACTACTTTGAGGAATTTCAACTATAGTGGTGATAGTGGGCTTTATTTCATTCAAGACAAGACAAATGTTAATATATTTACTTTTTCACCTTATGTAAACTTTAATATCATAGAAGATTTATTGTTGTCAATTGGGTCAAAAATAAGAATTTTTGACAGAAATGAGATATTACTTCTTAATGATTATGAAATTACATTAAAGGTTGAATATTATTTTAAACAAATAGGGCTTAATCTTGGCTCACAACTGGGTTATTTTGGGCCTAAGAATATTGGTAATAATGAGGTAAGTTTGCCTTACTGGAAATGGAATATTTTTGCCTCTCAGAGAGTGAACGAGAGTTTGCAACTGGAAGCAAGATTTAATAATATTTTAAATCAAAAGGTTTTTGATGGATTGTATTTGCCAGAAAGTGGATTTTCATTTGACTTAGGGCTTACGTTAAAGTTTTAAAGAGGAAGAATGATTGATAAGATAAAAGTAAAAGGTGCAAGAGAGCATAATCTAAAAAATGTTTCTCTTGAAATACCAAGAAATAAGTTCGTAGTTTTTACTGGTGTATCAGGGTCTGGAAAATCTTCTCTTGTATTTGACACAATTTATGCCGAAGGAGAAAGGAGATACCTTGAGTCTCTTTCTACTTATGCAAGACAGTTTTTGGGGGATATGCATAAGCCTGATGTAGATAGTATAGAAGGACTTTCTCCTTCCATTTCTATTGAGCAACAGGTTACTCATGCAAACCCAAGATCGATTGTTGGAACGGTGACAGAAATTTATGACTATTTCAGGCTACTCTGGGGAACAATTGGAAAACCTTACTGTCCTGAGTGTGGCAAAGAGCTTACCTCTACGACTATTGATGAGATTGTTGATAGTGTTTTGAGATATCCAGACGGGACAAAAATGATAATCCTTTCACCTGTTGCCAAAGGTAAAAAAGGAACTTTTGCTGATGTTTTTGAAGATTTGAAGAAGGAAGGGTTTGTAAGATTGAGAATAGATGGAGAGATAAAGAATATTGAAGAACTTTCTCCTCTGGATAAGAATAAGAAGCATGATATAGACATTGTGGTAGATAGAATTGTGATTGAAGAAAAATCAAAGACGAGAATTACGGATTCCATAGAGACGGCCTTGAAATATGGCAAAGGCTTGATGTCAATATATTTTCCAGACTCAAATGAAGAAAAAATCTTTTCAGAAAAGTATTTTTGTCCAGTTCATGAAATAAGTTTTGAGGATATTTCTCCAAAGATGTTTTCTTTTAATGCTCCTTACGGTGCCTGTCCAGAGTGTAGTGGTCTTGGTGAAAAGATGGAATTTGATGAGGAGTTGATTATTGACGAAAATAAGTCAATAAATGAAGGAGCAATTAAAACTCACCCACCAACTCAGGGGCACTGGATGTCTTTTCTCAAAGCCCTTTCCCAAAAATATAATTTCTCTCTTGATATTCCATTTGCCAAACTTCCAGAAAAAATAAGGCATATTATTCTTTATGGAGACGATGAAAAATTGAACATTAATTACGCAAGTGAGAAGATGAAGTTTGAGTTAAACAGTAATTATGAGGGAGTTATACCTAACCTTAAAAGGAGATATTTTGAGACTCAGTCTTTTGAAATGAGAGAATGGTTTTCCCAGTATATGAAAACAGTGGTATGCCCATTATGTAATGGTGAAAGACTTAAGAGGGAAAGTTTGTCTGTAAAAATTGCTGGCAAAAACATAATGGAAGTAACAAGAATGAATATTCTTGAATGCAAAAATTTTTTTACGAATCTTGAGAAAAATTTGAAAGAAAATGAACTTAAAATTGCAGATAGAATTCTCAAAGAGATAAACAAGAGGCTTACATTTATACTTGATGTTGGGCTTGATTATATTACACTTGACAGAAAGGTAAGCACAATTTCAGGTGGTGAATTACAGAGAATAAGACTTGCAACACAGATTGGTTCGGGACTTACAGGGGTAATTTATGTCCTTGATGAGCCTACTATAGGATTGCACGCGAGGGACACAGATAAACTTATTAAAACTCTTGAAAAATTAAGAGACGCTGGTAATACAGTTCTTGTTGTAGAACATGATGAAGAAGTTATCTTAAGATCAGACTATGTTTTTGACATTGGGCCTGGTGCTGGAATTTACGGAGGAGAAAAGGTTGCAGAAGGGACACCAGAAGAAATAAAGCAAAATGAAAAATCACTTACGGGTAAATATTTATCAGGAAAACTTTGTGTTGAAATTCCAAAAAAGAGAAGGAAGGGAAATAATAAATACATTGAAGTTATTGGAGCTACTGAACATAATCTTAAAAATATAAATGTTAAATTTCCATTGGGAATGCTTGTGGCTGTGACGGGAGTTTCTGGTTCGGGAAAGTCAACCCTTGTGAATGATATACTATTTAATGCTATAAGTAAAACTTTATATAAGTCAAAATGTGAGGTTGGCAGGCATAAGGAAATAAAAGGTATAGAAAACATAGACAAAATAGTTGATATAGACCAGAGCCCTATAGGGAGAACTCCTCGTTCTAATCCTGCAACTTATACAGGTGTTTTTACAGAGATAAGGGATCTTTTTGCCGAACTTCCAGAGTCTAAAATGAGAGGATACAAGGCTGGAAGGTTTTCTTTTAATGTTAAAGGTGGAAGATGTGAAGCCTGTCAGGGAGATGGAGTCATAAAGGTTGAGATGCATTTTTTACCTGATGTATACCTTACCTGTGAGGTTTGTAATGGCAAAAAGTACAATAGAGAAACTCTACAGGTCCAGTATAAAGGTAAATCTATTGCTGATGTGCTTGAATTAACAGTTGATGAGGCTTACGAATTCTTTTCTAACATACCTTCGATAAAGAGGAGACTTGAAGTACTTAAAAATGTTGGACTTGGTTATATACATCTTGGTCAATCAGCTACTACACTTTCTGGGGGAGAAGCCCAGAGGATTAAACTTGCGAAAGAACTTTCAAAAGTAGAGACTGGGAATACTCTATACATACTTGATGAGCCTACAGTAGGGCTTCATTTTGATGATGTTAAAAAACTTATTAGTGTACTTCAAACCCTTGTTGATAGAGGTAATTCTGTGATTGTTATAGAGCATAATATGGATCTTATAAAGGTGGCGGATTGGGTTATAGATCTTGGGCCTGAAGGTGGTGAAAAAGGTGGAAGAGTTGTCTTTGAAGGAACTCCTGATGAACTTCTTAAGGCGAAGAATAGCTATACAGGAATGTATCTTGAAAAATATCTTAAAACTATCAGTGGTAAATGTTAGGGATTAAAGATTTTTTTCAGTTCTGGTGCTATTTCTTTATAACTTACAATTCTTGTATTTTTGTAGTTGTAAGAATATTCACCAGAATATATGAGAATACTTTTCTCAACAGGAGCAAAAGTTTTGATTTTATTTAAATTTTTTAAAATTTCATCTGTAATTATTTCAGTGGATTTTGCTTCAATTGCTATTAATTTGTCTCCGTTTTGGATAAGAAAATCAACCTCACACCCATTATTTTCTCTGTAAAAATATATTTGTTTTGTTGGTAAGTTATTCTTGAAAAATTTTTCAATCTCTGAAAATATTAATGTTTCAAATATAGCACCTCTCAGGGGATGATTCATAAGTTGAGTTGAATTTTGAATGTCTAAAAGATAAGATAAAAGCCCTGTGTCAATAAAATAGAGTTTTGGACTTTTTACAACTCTTTTGTTGAAGTTGTTAAAATAGGGTTTGATTAGTTTTATAATGAAACATGTTTCTAATACACTTAACCAATCACGAATAGTATTAGAACTTACACCGACATCTGTTGCGATAGATGAAATATTAAGCTCCTGACCACTTCTTCCTGCACATAGAGCAAGGAATTTTTCAAAACGTAATAAGTCTTTTATATTGACAAGGTTTCTTACATCTCTTTCTATATATGTATTAACATAAAAAGAATAATATTCAGTCCAGTTAATATCTTCATTATAAATCTTAGGATAAAATCCTCTTAATATAATTTCATTTAAAGGTTTATTATCAATCAATGGCTTTATTTCTTCAATACTGAATGGTAAAAGGTTTATAATAGCAGTTCTTCCTGCAAGAGATTGACTTATATATTCCATAGAGCTGAAATTTTGGCTTCCTGTTAAAACAAAAAGTCCATTTTTTGCCTTTTCATCTACAATCACCTGGATATATGAAGTTATTTCTGGAAATCTCTGAAATTCATCAATTATTAGACCTTCGGGGTATTCTTTCAAAAATTCTTTTGGTTCAGCTTTAACTCTTTCACGGGTAGGAATATCTTCCATATTTATGTAATGCCAGTCAGAAAGAATTGCCTTACATAGAGTTGTTTTCCCACTTTGTCGTGGTCCAGTGATTGTTATAACAGGATATTGAGTTAAATACTTTTTTAGTAAAATTTCTGTTTTTCTATCTATCATCTTTTTATTATAATTTTATTTATACAAATTGTCAATCAAAGTTTTAAATTGTATAAATATTTTGTTTGAAAATTTTTTAAAAGAATTTTCTTAAAAATCAATTATATTTCCAGTAGAATTGTAAAAAGCCTTTTCTTTGAAAACCTCTTTTATCAAAGCATAGTTTTCAATACCAGTGCAATGACAGCAACCGATAGAGTTTATCTCAAAATTTTGTAGGTTATTGATGAGTTTTTCCATCCTTTCTTTATTCCAACCTTTTGTGTGAAAACCGCCTAAAACCAAATTTATTGGGTTTTCAAACTCTTTTTTAGCTGAAAGTATAATGTTTGTAATTCCTCTGTGTGAACATCCACTTATAATGTTTATCTTTCCGTCTTTCTTTATAACCAGAAACAATTCATCATTAAACTCATCAACTTCAAAACCAATAGCTGTTTTTATAAACATTCCTTCAAAATGTGTGTCCCAATTATTTTCAATTTTTATTTCTGGAATTATGAAAATGTCTGAAAAAAGCTCTGTTTTGTTTTTTACAAAAATAATTCTTTGAGGAAATATATTTTCTATTCCAATAAATTTTTGTCTATCCCTGTATTTTGGTGTGAAAAAACCTTCTTTAACATATATCTTTGCTTTGCTATTGATGTTGCAAAAATGCTTAAGTCCGCCAGCATGGTCATAGTGGCCATGACTTATGATAACTGTATCAATTTTTTCAAGATTTATTCCAAGCATTGTGGCATTTTTGATAAAATCATCACTTTGCCCTGTATCGAAGAGTATTCTTTTCTCTCCCTCAATGTAAATCGAAAGTCCATGTTCGGCGATAAGCCCACTCTGATAGACTGTGTTTTCTATAAGTGTTGTTATTCTCATAAATTTCCTGATATTTTATAAAATAAGGTTTCTTTCATAGATACAGAAATTAAACAAACGTTTCTATGATAGAAACAAAAAATAAATTTGTCAGTAATATTTTAGTGATGATGGCTATGCCCCATACATGCCTCTTCAAGGCTTAACTCTTTGAGTTCTTTTTTCTTCCAGTTTTCTATAACATCGTTGAGGGTAGTAGAACTATCAGAGAAATAAACCTTTATTCCCATAGCATTAAATTTTGTTTGAGCTTTATAACCCATTCCACCACATATAATAGCCTTTACACCTTTGCTTGAAAGCAGGACTGTAGACTGACAATTCCCGTGAACTTTGTGGTCGTTATCACTTTTGATAACTTCAAGGTTATTACTTTCATCATCATAAATTGCATAGTATGGCGAACTACCAAAATGCCCGTAAACCTTTGAGTTTAATCCATCATTATTTCCAACTGCAACTGCTAACTTCATACATACCTCCATAATTAGCATATGCTAATTATAATAAAGAATGGTAGAATTGTCAAGTAGGGTGGAAAATTGTTGGTTTTGATGGAAGAATGGTAAAACAAAAATTTGATTTTTCAGAAAGTGATGATATATTTTATATTAGTTTTATTACTGATGGGGGTTGAAGATGAAATATCTTGTTTTTTCCATTTTACTCTTTACTTCCTGTTCAACCATTTTAGTCAAAAAAGATAATATGCAGGTGGAGGACTATCAGATTTTGCTTACCTTTGATGATGGACCAAATTTAAGAAATAATACTACCTTAAATTTACTTTCTGTCCTTAAGAAATATAATGTGAAAGCTGCGTTCTGCCTTGTTGGAAAGGAGATTGAAAAGGCTCCAGAATTAACAAGGCTTATTTATGATGAAGGACACCTAATTGTAAATCACAGCTATTCACATTCAATTCCTTTGACAGAAAGAGTGCTTGAAAAAGAAATTATTAAGTTTAATGAAGTCTTGATTAAAGCAACCGGCAAATCTGACCTGAAAGTGAAATTTTTCCGTCCTCCAATGGGTATTGTTCCATTTTTTATGGAGGGTAAACTTAAAAAGATGAAAATGGAGCTTTTTCAGGTAAGTATATTTGAGTTTGATACCGAGTATTCCCCTAAAAATTATCACCATCTTTTTAAGAATATTATAAAGAGTGTAGAAAAAAATAGAGGTGGTGTAATTGTGCTACATGATAATCTTCAAGGATATTATGCCACAGAAAGTGACTATACAAATATGACAAAAAATGTAAACAGAAGTTTTATACCAAAATTGACAGAAGAAATTATAGTATATTTTTTGGAAAGAGGATATAATTTTATTGAGCCTTGAAAATGAGGGTTTTTAAAAAAGTTGTAGAAATACTTGAAAAATATAGAAATAGATCTTATTTTGATTTTATATTATAATCAATAAAAGCTTCTAAAAGTTTTTTAGAATTTCGGAATTTTTTATATGTTCTATCGCTATTTGTATGTATTTCTGATTAGAAAACAAACTTCTTTTCCTGTTACTCCAATTTTCTAATTCCTTTTTTATTTCATCAATATCCGTAGTTTTCTTTTCGTTAATTATCCAGTCAATTGTAGACAAAAGTTCAAGTCCAAAGTCAGAATAGAAACCATCAAGAAAATTAATAGTCTTTTGTGCTATATTGTTTAGTTCTGATTTTGATTCTACATATTTTTTTATTTCATTATAGCTATCGGGAATAATAAATAGTGGGTCGAATGGTTTTTTATTTAGATCACTATATCCCAATATATAACTACCGTTCAAAATATTAAGAAGAAATTTAACTTTACCAGAATAAGGGCCATAAAAGTTTGGTTGATATTTTAATTTAAAATATTTTTCGGCTCCAAATTTTTGAAGGAAATAACAAACTTTTTCAGCCGAAAACTCAGAAACAAATTCTCCCTGTTTAACGAGATCATAAAGTACATATAACATTAAAGCTCGAGCTTCAGTTAATTTTGCTCGCTCTTTTTTAAGCTGCTCCTTTATTTCACTTGTTGGTTCATATATAAAAATTTCAATATCAAGATCTTGTAATTTTTTTTGGATTATGTTTTTAACTTTTTCCCATATTAAACCACCACTTCCGGCCCCGAGAGGTGGAATGGCGATACTTTTTATATTAAATTCTTTTATTATTCGTTTTAAATCATCCAAACCCTTTTCAATATATTCATACTCCGAAGGCTTTTGCCAATCTTTTTTTGTAGGAAAATTTATGATAATTTTTTCTCCTGCTATAGTATTTTCTTTCGTTGCAAGAAGTTTTCCTATATCGATTTCTTTGTTTTTGCATGCTGCAACATACTTTTTATAGTTTTCAGGAAACGTTTTTTTAAATTGTAAAGCAATACCTTTACCCATTATACCAACTGTGTTTACAGTATTTACTAATGCCTGAGCCTCACTTTCAAAGATATTTCCCTTTACATATTTAATCATAAACACCTTTTCTCAATCAATAATATGCATTTGGATTTATTTGAATAATATTAGCATTAATATTAAAATTTTGCAACTTATTTTTAGATTCCTCATTATAGCAAATAAATCTTTTAATTACACTTTTTGGCAAATCCCCTTTTATCAGAAATTCTGCTTGTTTTTTCCATTTAATTTCTAAATTTTCTTCACCACCCCAATATTGTGAATTTATTGCTTCCCAATCTAATATATTTTCTATTTGCTCAATAAAATTCTTGTCGTAAAAAGTAGTTAAATTATTAGTAGCATGACCATCAGAAAAATAAAATTCTATATTTAATTTTATTATTTCTGATAGGTTACAAACTATATATACTATTTCTTGAGGATTTCTTGCCTTTTCTACAGAATTTCCACCATGCTGGATTACATACAGCATTGGCATTCTGACACCAAAATAAAAAGGTATATAATCTCCTAACTTTATTGTTTTTATTAAGATGCTGCCACCATTGGTAATTCTAACTTCTTTCTTTTCTCTTGCAGATACAAGTGAACTATCTCCAATATTTATATATTTGTAATTTGAACTCTTTGAATTTTTGTGAGTTATCCCATTTTGCCATATGTGAGGTATATTATCAATATGAGTAATTCTAAATAATTCTATTTCTTTATTCTTCATCATAAAACTGAATTTTAATTCTTTTTAATCCAATTTTTTGGAAAAACATACAGTGAGAATTAATTTATATAATCCTACTATTCTCAATATTCAAAAGAACGAGAAATTGATATTTTCCCTTTGTGCACAAAATTCATTATTTATACTTAACTTAACATACTATTTTATATTCTATATAAAAAAAATTCAAGCAAAAGATTGGTAATAACTTTTTTAATTTTTTTGTTTAATCTTAACTTCTAACTTCTGAAGGTGTTATTGATAAAATTTTTAGCATTTGACAAAAACCTTTCTCCATTTTATACTTTACAAAACATAAAATCAAGGAGGGTTTTTATGCCAGAGTTTGGAACACCATTTTCTGGATTAGCGAGTAATAGAAAACTTACAAATGAAGAGCTTGTGAGAGCTATAAGGTTTATGGTGGCGGCTGAGTATGAGGCAATTCAACTTTATATGCAGCTTGCCGAATCAACTGACAACAAACTTGCAAAGGAAGTTCTCATAGACATTGCCAATGAGGAGAGAGTTCATGCAGGTGAATTTTTAAGACTTTTAAAAGAGCTCTCTCCAGATGAAGAAAAGTTCTATGAGGAAGGCAAAGAAGAGGTTGAAGAAATTATAGAAAAACTGAAAAAGTGAGAAGAATATGCCACGACCGAGAAAATGTAGATGTGTTAGTTTTAGGCCTGATGTAAATTTCTTTAAGCCAGCCGGCATCCCGATAAGAGGGCTTGAGATTGTAACATTAAGTTTAGATGAGATTGAGGCAATAAGGCTTGCTGATTACGAGGGGCTTTATCAGGAAGAGGCTGCAGAAAAAATGCAAATTTCAAGACAGACATTTGGCAATATAGTTTCAGAGGCGAGAAGAAAAATTGCAGACGCTTTGATAAATGGAAAGGCAATAAGGATTGATGGTGGGGTAGTAAATTTTAATGAAAAAGATTTTATGTGTTGTGATAAAAAAATTTGAAAACTTAAATTTTGTTTGGTAGCTTAATCGTTTATTAGCAGTACTTACATTTTTAACCAAGAACCACGAGAAAAATCACGAAAGTCAAAGAAATTAAGAGAAACATTTTTGTGTCTTTTCATGGTTTATGAAAAGTTTAATGCTTTAAAAATAATATATAGTTTTATGTCAGTCTATTTTGTTACAACATCTAACTTTCAACTTTTCAACTGTCTTTCGTGATTTTCGTGGTTTGTAAATTCTCTTTAAGTTAAGAGGAAGGTTTTATCTGAAGATATAAAATCTTAGATAAGCACTGAATAAATCATTCAATTCAGGATTAAATTTAATGTTAAAAAAGTATTGACTTTTTTAGCATACAATGCTAAAATAGTTATAACTTTTTTAGCATTGTATGTCATAAAGGTGAATTATGAGAAGGCATGTTGATTCTTATTTGCTTGAACATTTCAAGAAATATAAAGAAGTAATGATAATACTTGGTGCAAGGCAGGTTGGAAAAACAACTCTTGTAAAGAGACTTTTTCCAGATGCCCAGTATTTACTGGTTGACAACGAACCAGTAAGGAGGATTTTAGAATCCTACGATATTAATACTTATAAGAATATTATAAAAAATAAAGAGGTCATTATCGATGAAATTCACATGTTATCTAATCCTGGCAGAGCGATCAAAATAATTTATGATCAAATGCCAGATATAAGGTTAATTATTACAGGTTCTTCTTCTTTTCATATAAAGAACAAAACAAGCGAGAGTCTTGCTGGGAGAAAGATTGATTATTATCTTTATCCTTTGACTTTTTCTGAATACTTATTTCAAAATAATATAGAGTCTAAACTGAATTTTAATATATTTGAAAATATTATTCAAGAAAAGCTTTCGGAGAATGATATTCAAAGACATATTTTTGATCTTAATTCTATTTTAAAAATAGTCCTCTGTTATGGTTTATTTCCTAATATGGTTAACCATCCACAGGATAAACGTTATCTATTGAATTTTGCGGAAAGTTTAATTTTTAAAGATATTCTTGAGCTGAATCTTATTGAAAATAAAAAACTTGCTTCTGATTTACTCAAACTTCTTGCATATCAGATAGGGAATATTATTAATTATTCTGAATTAGCCACAAAATTACAGGCAGATCAGAGAACAATTAAAAGGTACATAGAGATTTTTGAGCAAAGTTTTATCCTTTACAGGCTTTATCCCTACTCAAGAAATAAAAGGGACGAAATAATTAAATCTCCAAAGATTTATTTTTATGACACGGGTTTGAGAAATGCAATAATAAATAATTTTTCAGATATTGATATAAGAGCCGATGCAGGAGCTTTATTTGAAAATTTTATAATTTCAGAGGTTATAAAATCCAACTGTTATCTTGGAGCTAACTATAAAATTTATTACTGGAGAAACAAGCAGCAATCAGAAGTGGATTTGGTACTTGAAAAGGAAGATAAATTGATAGGTGTTGAAATAAAAATGAGTAAAGCACGAAGAAGTTTTGCTTTTCAAAATCGATATAAAGTGAAATTGCAGATTTTAAATAGTAATAATTTTTACTAATTGAACTTGAAAAGATATTAAAGCCCGCCTATTTTTTGCCAAAAATTTTCATAATTTGTATAATTATAGAGTATTAAAATGCGGAGGGTATTATGAAAAAGTTTATAATTCTTTTTATATTTTTGAGTGGAGTAATATTTGGTGCAGATAAAAACTTTATGTCTCTCGGTGTTGATACAGGTTATCTTATCGATGGAATACTTAAAGGTGGTTGGGGTGGCGGTGGTATATTTGAAATAAAGTTGCTTGACAACTTTTCAATAGCTTTGAATGCTGGTTATATTGAATATTTAGAAAAAAAAGAAAATGAAACAAATAAAATTTCTGATATTAAGTATTTTGCTACTGTCAGATGGTATCAGGGTGGTGCTATCGATGGCGTTTATGCTGGAGTTGGTTTTGGGTCTTTTTATACCGCTCAAAATTCGGAAGGAATTTATGGATATTTATTTCCGTTAGAAATTGGGCTCAAACTTGTGTTGAGTGGCAAAAAAGATGGTTTTTCGCTTGAACCGAATGCAACTTTTTTACTCAAATATGGAAATTCAAGATTTGGTTTTGGTATGAAATACGGGGTGAACGTGGGATATACTTTCTAAGAGGTTTTTGTGTTTAAAAATTCAAAAGTCTGGTTTATAATTATCTGGATTTTTTGGGCTTTGCTTTATGGCTTATCTTTTCCTACTTATAATTTTTCTTTTTTGATTTGGTTTTGTTTTGTGCCAGTTATAATTTTTTCTTATTTTGAGAGTTTAAGAAAGGTTGCTTTGTATTCTTTTTTTTCAAGTTTTATTTTTTTGATCCTTACTCTCTACTGGATT